>CADCPG010000001.1 GCA_902803255.1 uncultured Ruminococcus sp.
GAGAACAGCAGCAAAAGGCCCCTGGACTCAAGGAAATGCGCGAGGTCTCCGAGCACGGGGAAGTCGTTGAACCTCATGAGCATCATGTAGTCGACCCAGCCGCCGGTGAGGCGTTTTATGATGAAGTTTATCGGAATGACGAACGCGGAGAAGATAAGGACGGGGACCGTGCCCTCAAGCGCGGTGCGCAGCGATGGCTTCACCTCGCCCGTGATAAGGAGCGACATCCCCACGAACACGAGCAGCGCGTGGAAGGAGATCGAGTAGAAGCAGGAGAAGCTTAAGATGGGGAAGAAGCTCGCCGAGCTGAGGAAGACGAAGTTCGACAGCCCCGCTATGAGCCCGATGTTCGTGAAGAAGGCCATCGACACACGCTGCATCATGCCGCCGCGTCCCCACGCGACAAAAGGCAGAAAATACAGCATCATCGAGCAGGTGTAGAAGGGAAGTATGCCTCCCCAGTCGAACGGCTGTCCGTTCAGGATATCGAAATAAGAAGAATATGTGACCTTGACTACTTCGACGAACGGCATCACGACCGCGATGACCTTATAAATGAGAAACAGTTTTTCTCTTTTCACACGGCGCAGCAGCAGCGACGCCAGAACGATCAGCACGAAGACCGTCCCCATTACGGCGAACTGCTTCGGCGACATCAGGTCCTCTCCGCTATAGCCGTTTTCAATCATGGTATAGCGGTCATCGAAGAAGCCGTAGCTGCGTTTCAATGAATTGATAGGATCACCTGTCATCATACGGAACTCCCCGTGTCACAAATCAAAGCGGATTTTCCGGAGCGGCGGACTTCGCCGCGGCCGCCGGAAGTGCATACAAAGTAATTATACCATATTTTCTGTGATTTGTACACGTATTTGTTCCGTCACCCCGCCGCAGGGTGGCAAGTCCGGGTCCTGAGAGAAGCGGGTCCGCCGCCGGCAGTTCATCTGCCGGCGGCGGACCGTGTCGGTTATTCAGATACCGCAGTGTTCGCAGCTCGGGGCGTCGGGGAACAGGCTCTTATCGTATTCTATCCCGTTTCTGTCGTAATAATCCTTCACGGCCAGCTTTATCGCCTCCTCCGCCAGGACCGAACAGTGGAGCTTGTGGGGAGGCAGGCCGTCGAGCGCCTCCGTGACCGCCCTGTTCGTCAGCTTCAGAGCCTCGGAGAGGGGCCTGCCCTTTATCATTTCGGTTGCCATCGAGCTCGAGGCTATCGCGCTGCCGCAGCCGAATGTCTCGAATTTGACGTCGGTCACGGTGCCGCCGTCGATCTTCAGGTATATCTTCATTATGTCTCCGCAGACAGGGTTGCCGGCCTCGCCGACGCCGTCGGCGTCCGGGATGCTGCCCACGTTGCGCGGATTGCGGAAATGGTCCATTACTTTTTCGCTGTACAGCGCCATTTTAATCACCTCTCTCGGTAAACACGTGTTTTCTTTTTCCGCTCTCGAGGTCGTGCCAGAAGGGCGACATGGCGCGCAGGTATTCCACGGTCTCCCTGACGGCAGCGGTAATACTGTCTATGTCGGACTCGGTCATATCCTCGCCGAGACTCAGCCGGAGCGAGCCGTGAGCGACCTCGCGCGGCCGCCCGATCGCCAGCAGGACGTGGCTCGGGTCGAGCGAGCCCGACGTGCACGCCGAGCCCGATGAGGCGCATATCCCCTTGTCGTCGAGGAGCAGCAGGAGCGATTCGCCCTCTATGCCCTCGAAGCAGAAGTTCACGTTCGACGGCAGCCGCATCGCGGGGTCCCCGTTGAGCGCGGAATACGGGATCTGCTTCAGCCCTTCGATGAGCCGGTCGCGCAGCGCGGTCAGCGCTTTCGCGTTTTCGTCGATCCGCGCACACATTTCCGCAAATGCCGCGGCAGCAGCGGCGATGCCTCCGACGTTCTCGGTGCCCGCCCTCTTTCCGCGCTCCTGCGCTCCGCCCGTGATGATGCACTCGGGGATGATGTTCTTCCGCGCGAAGAGCACTCCGACCCCTTTCGGGCCGTGGAACTTGTGTGCGGAGAGCGAGAGCATGTCGATGTTGTCGGCTTCGACGTCTATGTGAAGGTGCCCCCCGGCCTGAACGGCGTCGGTGTGGAAGTACACCCCGCGTTCGCGGCAGACGGCGCCGATCTCTCTTACCGGCTGGACGGTCCCGATCTCGTTGTTCGCGTACATCACGCTGACGAAGCAGGTGTCGGGGCGTATCGCCGCCGCGACTTCGCCGGCTGATACGATGCCGCGCGGGCCGACGTCGAGCAGCGTCACCTCGAAACCGCGCTTTTTCAGCCGGTCGAGCGTGCGGAGCACGGCGTGATGCTCGAAGGCAGTCGATATAATGTGTTTTTTTCCCTTTCTTTCGCCGAGCGATGCGAGCGTCATCAGAGCCTGGTTGTCCGATTCGCTTCCGCCCGACGTGAAATATATCTCGCGCGGCGTACAGCCGAGGTTTTCCGCGAACGTCGCGCGGGCCGCCTCGAGCGCCTCCTTTGCCTTCTGTCCGAAAGAATACAGGCTCGACGGATTCCCGTAGTTTTCGGATAGAAAGGGAAGCATGGCCGCCACCGCGGCGGGGCTCATGGCTGTCGTCGCGGCGTTGTCTGCGTATATCACTTTTGTTTTCCTCCGTTTTTGCCGCCCGGGACCTCGGTACCGGCGACCGGCGGCTGTTTCCTGAACATAATTACCCACCACACAGGTAGGTAATTAAATTATAACACAATTTACCTACTGTGTCAATAGGTAAATTGCATTTGTGTCTTATATTCTGTCTGCCGGTCAACCGGCGGGAAAGAGCCGGGCATCCCGGCCGGCCGGAGCGGACGTACGCCGTGCTCCGCGGATCAGCGGGCCTTTTTCGGTATGGGGAGCAGAGCCCGCGTTTCGGAGCGGTATTCGTCGTATCCCGGCTTCGATGACTGCCGCCTGTCGGCCATGGGTATGCTGACAAGGAGGAAGAGCAGGGTGTTCGCCCAGTTGGCCGTAAGTCTTCCGTCCTTTTTCAGAGTGAAATCCGGTCGAGTTCCAGACGCATCAGCACGAGCTCCTGCCAGCCGGAATACCGCGAGCGGAAGCCGCGCGGGTTCCTGCCGTATTCGGTAAAACCGAAGCTC
>CADCPG010000002.1 GCA_902803255.1 uncultured Ruminococcus sp.
AGAGTCCGTTAAATTAATTTTTTATTCATATTCGCGTAATATTTTCCGATTTAGGTGTTGACAAAACGGAAATAATGATGTATAATAATGCACCGGTGCGGGAAAAAATCACTGTCCCGACTCCTTACCGCGTGTCGCAAGCGCGGTCTTATGTCCATAAGGAGGTATAATATGGATAACAACATCAAAAAACCTGCTTACGAACTGCTCTTCATCACCGACATAGCCGAAGGCGTTGAAACCGCGGCCGACACGGTGAACAAGTTCGTCAGCCTCGTCGAAGCGAACGGCGAGATCATCGACAAATCAGAGTGGGGCAAGAGACATCTCGAATACCCCATCAACGACCGTCAGGAAGGCTACTACACAGTAGTCACCTTCAGGTCGGAACCCGACTTTCCTGCAGAACTTGAGAGGCTTCTCAACATCGACGAAAAAGTTATGCGCTGCATGACCGTCAGACTCGACGAAGAAGTCGCCGAGAAGGCCGCAAGACGCGCCGAGGACCGCAAGGCCGCCGCTGCCGCGGCAGCCGAAGCCGAAGCCGCCGCTGCCGAAGCACAGCAGAATGAGACTGACGAGCCTGCCGCCGAAGCCGAAACAGACGTAAAGACAGAAGAAGCCGCTCCGACTGAAGCCGAGTGATCCCGGCTCAACAAAACAGAGGTAAATAATGTCTAATCTCAATCTCAACAAAGTTATCCTTTGCGGAAGACTTACGAGCGATCCCGAACTCAAGACCACGCAGTCGCAGATCTCCGTTATCTCCTTTACCATCGCCGTCAACAGACGTACGAGATCCAACAACGAAGGAACCGGACAGCAGGTCACAGACTTCATCAACTGCGTCGCCTGGAGACAGACCGCCGAGTTCATAACCCGCTTCTTCAAGAAGGGTTCCGCCATCTGCGTCACCGGTTCCATCCAGGTGAGAAAATGGACCGACCAGCAGGGCCAGAACAGATATTCGACCGAAGTTGTCGTCGACGACGCCATGTTCGTCGATTCCAAGGCCGAAGCATCAGGCCGCGACGGAAACTTTGTCCCGTCCGAGCCCTTCGCCACTCCCGGAGCCTCCGAGAGTTTCGATGTCGTCAAGAACGACGACGATCTGCCTTTCTGAGTCCAGAAAGGAAAATCTGATTAAGGAGTATCATCAATGGATAGACAGCCCGAAACCGAGCGCCCGGCAAGACCGGCCCGCCCCGCGAACCCCAACCGCCGCAGAAGAAAAGTTTGTGTTTTCTGCGAAGACAAGATCACGTACATCGATTATAAGGAAGCCGGAAAGCTCCGCAAGTACATCAGTGAGCACGGCAAGATCCTTCCGAGACGTGTTTCCGGAAACTGCGCAAAGCATCAGAGAGAGCTCCAGACGGCGATCAAACGCGCCCGCATCTGCGCTCTTCTCCCCTATGTCGGCGACTGAGGCGCGAACAACGCAATAATCGGATCAGGCAGGACGCTTCGGCGTCCTGCCTGTTTCTGTCGTCATTATACGGAGCCGTCATTTTTTCTTTTGCAGCCGTGCCTTCGCGTATGCGGCGAGTGAATACATCGGAGGAAAAACGCAAACGGCGAGCATGACGGCGAGCACTGAGTTGCCGAGGTACGAATACAGCGTCCTGTGAGCGGGCAGTTCGACCCCTGCCGTGACGGTGGCTTCCACCGACGGCTCCGATTCCCCGATAACCCTTCCGAAGCGGTCGGTGACCGAACTGATCCCGGTGTTTGCGGACCGGACGACCGGAACGCCGTTTTCGATCGCGCGAAGCCTCGACTGAGCCTCGTGCATATAGAGAGCCTTTGATTCGGCGAACCACGAGTCGTTGGTCGACAGCAGAAGTATCTGTGCTCCGTCCGCCCCGCTCTCTCTCGCCAGGTCCTCGTAAATCGAGTCGAAGCATATGAGACATCCGACGGTCATATCCCCCGAGTCGAAGACATATGTCCCGCTGCCCGGCTCGAGGTCATTCTCGAGCATCGCGATCTCGGTGAGCGGAGGGACGGCCCTCTCGAAAAAGGCTCTGTGCGGTATGTATTCTCCGAACGGGACCAGGTGTCTCTTAACATATGACGTGACGTGCGTGCCGTCGGGGAGATAGATCCGGAGAACGTTCCTCGATCCGTGGGACCCGGGTTCGAAGCAGCCCGCGGCGACAACCGAGCCGGAGTTCCTTGCGACAGACGAGAGATAAATATCAGTCCCGCTGCCGTCGGTGACGTTGTATGTTACCGCGGTCTCGGGCCAGACTATGATACCGGCGCCGGCATCGGCCGCGGAATAGGTCATTTCGGCGTATTTATTGACCGCTCCGAGCCTTGCGGAGTCGTTCCATTTTTCCGTAGACGAATAGTTCCCCTGGAGCGCGGCGGCGGTCACGCTGCCGGCCGACGGAGAGAATGCTATAAGCAGAAGGCCGGCGGCAAGATTTGCCGCGAAAAGGCCTGACGCCAGCGGAAGGCATATCCCTGCGCGGCCGTAGCGTATCGCGTATGCCGTGAGCGCGGAAACGAGTACAATCAGAAACGAAGTGAAATAAGGTCCGAAGAACGACGACGTCATGAGAGTCGCGGTGAAGTTTCCGGCGAGCTGAGACAGCCCCAGCCTGTTCCACGGGACCCCTGTCCAGAACTGCGTTTCGAACCACTCGAAAAGCGGATAGGCCGACGCGGCGGCGAACGGCATGAGAAGCTGCAGCCTCCGGCGGCAGAA
>CADCPG010000003.1 GCA_902803255.1 uncultured Ruminococcus sp.
CCGAACTGATGGACGACAGACCGACCGAGTTCGAACTGATCACGGCCGTCGCGATGCTCTTCTTCCTGCGGCACGGGGCGGATCCCGTCGTGCTCGAAGCCGGCCTCGGAGGCAGGCTCGACGCAACCAACGCGGTGAACACGCAGGTCCTGTCGGTCATAACGGGTATATCGCTCGACCACACCGCCATACTCGGCGGCACGACGTCGAAGATAGCGGCAGAGAAGGCGGGCATACTCCGCCCGGGAGTGCCGCTCGTCTGGGGCGGACGCGACAGATACGCCTCGCGCGTGATACACCGCGCGGCCGCGGAGAAGGGCTGCCCCGTCGTGAACGCTGGCAGAATAAAGCCGGTCATTAAAGAGTTCACTCTCGACGGGACGTCGTTCGTCTGGGACGGCTTCGACGCCCGGCTGTCGCTGCTCGGCATATATCAGCCGGCGAACGCGGCTAACGTCATAGCGGCGGTGCGCCTGCTCCGCGAAAGGGGCTTTCGCATCACCGACGGGGATCTGCGCGAAGGCCTCGCCGCCGCGAAATGGAAAGGCCGCTTCGAGCTCCTCTGCAGGGATCCCGTGATCATATCCGACGGCTCGCACAACCCCGAGGGGATCGCGGCGGCCGTCGCTGGAATAAAGCGCTATTTCGGCGGGGAGCGCGTCGTGCTGCTCACCGGCGTCATGAAGGACAAGGACTGGCGCGGGATGGCGGAGGAGCTGTCGCCCGTCGCGTCCGAAGTCATAACGCTGCGGCCGCCGAACCCGCGCGCGCTGGCGCCCTCCGAGTTTGCGGCGGAGTTCGGGCGGCACGGAGTGCCGGCCCGCGGCTTCGAGGACGTCTCTGCGGCCGTTTCCGCGGCCCTGGACGCCGCGAAGAACGGGGGCAGGCCTCTGATCGCCCTGGGGTCGCTATACATGTACGGGGCCCTGATCGCGGCCCTGAGGGTAGCCCTAGGGCAGCCCTGGGGGCAGCCCTAGGGGAACCCTAGTGCCCGCCCTAGTGCCCGCCCTAGGGGCAGCCGGAGCGGTCGGCTGATCCTCACGAAGCGTGACCGCCCCGCAAAAGGGACCGATATTATTTATACAGGAGATTATACAGCTATGAAGAAAAGATCTCTGCCGCGCGCCGCGGCGTTTGCCGCCGCGCTGATCATCGCCGCCGGAGCCGCCGCAGCGTGCGGAACGCCGGGACAGCCGGACTCGACTTCGGCCGCGGGCCGGTACACCGAAGACCCCGCCGCGCAGACGACCGCGCCGCTCTACGACAAGGACGGCTTCCTGCTCGACGACATCGACTCCGGCATAGATTTCGGCGACGCCGAAGTGCGCGTGCTCTACTGGTCCGACCGCGAGAACCAGGAGTATTTTTCCGAGGGCGAGAACGGCAGCGAAGTGAACGACGCCATTTTCAGCCGTAACAGCGCCGTCGAGGACAGGCTGCGCGTCAAGTTCGACTTCGTCCCGACTCCCGGGAACTCGTCCAAAGCAACCGAGTTCCTCACCGGTATGCAGAACAACGTCAAGTCCGGCGACCCCGGTTACGACATCATATCCGCGCACAGCCGGAGCATCGGGCTCTGCGCGTACAACGGGCTGACTCAGGACCTGATGCAGTATCCCGTCATCAATACCTCCAAGCCGTGGTGGCCGTCGTCGCTGACCGAAAAGGCCGTCATAAACGGCAGGCTCCATTTCGTGTCGGGCGACATCTCCACGAACATGCTCTACATGATGTACGTCGTCTTCTACAACAGGTCGATGGCGGAGGACCTCCGGCTCACCGACCCGCTGACTCTGGTCCCCGACGGCAACTGGACGCTCGAGAAGATGATCGGGCTGAGCGCGGGGATCTATCAGGACGCCGACAACGACGGCAAAAAGTCGACCGGCGACATCTACGGTCAGGCGACGAGGACGCTCCACTGCGACGCCTATTTCTTCGGCAGCGACATTTCCGCGATCGACAAGGAGGGCGGCCGCCTCGTGCTGTCCGAACAGTTCACCGGCGAGAAGATGGGGGCGCTTATCGACAGTCTCCGCGACTATTTCGGCTCGAGCGACGCCCTGCTCCAGAACGATTACAAGGGTATCTTCCGCGAGGGCCGCTCGCTCTTCGTGACCGACCGCGCCGACATCGCCATATCCGACCTCGACGGCAAGACCTTCGAGCTCGGTATCCTTCCCGTCCCCAAATTCGACGCGAACCAGGAGAGATATCTCACCGCCGTTGGCAATCCCTTTTCGCTCTACTCGATCCCTGTCAACGCGGCAGATCCTGAGATGAGCGCGACGGTCATCGAATGCATGGCGTCCGAGAGCTACAGAAAGGTCACTCCGTCGGTCTTCGACGTCACTATGAAGGCCAGATACGCCGAGCGCGGCGAGGACGCGGCCGTCTACGACACCGTGAGGGCCGGAGCGGTCTACGACCTTTCCAGGATCTTCTGGAAGGTCTTCGATTCTTCGGGCAAGGCTCCCGACACCATCTTCCAGAGCGCTCTGACGTCAACGACGGGATGGAGCTCGCTTGTCAAAAGTGAGCTGAAGGTGCTGAAAAAGACCGTTGAGGGCATAAACTCCGCATTCGCCGGCTGACGAAAAACGCCCTGCACAGGCGGGTACCCGCCTTTGCAGGGCATTTTTGCGTTTTTTTGTTCAGTCAGCCTATCTCGATGAGGTCCTTCGGAGACTGCGTGAAGTCGTAGACTCCGTCATCGGTGATGAGCACCATGTCCTCTATGCGGCAGCCGTACTTCCCGCCGATGTAGATGCCGGGCTCGACTGTCACCACGTGGCCGGGGCGCAGTACACTCGCCATCGCGGCGCGCGGCGAGAGGTTCGGGAATTCGTGTATGTACATGCCGACGCCGTGGCCGAGGCCGTGCCCGAAGTATCCGGCGTATCCGGCGTCGTTTATGATCCTGTCGGCGATCATATGCATCTTGCGGCATCCCTTGCCGGGACCGATGACGTCCAGAACGGCGGTCTGAGCCTCGAGCACCGTCGCGTAGAGCCGGCGGATCTCGGCGTCGGCCTTTCCGATCACGACCGTCCTCGTCATGTCGGAGCAGTAGCCGTCGTATCGCGCGCCGAAGTCCATCGTGAGGAAGCCCTTCTCGAGTTTGACGTCGCGCGGGACGCCGTGGGGCATCGACGACGCCTTACCCGACACCGCTATCGTGTCGAAGGCCGTCGATTCCGCCCCGTGGGCCCTCATGAAGAATTCGATCTCAAGCGCGACCTCAAGTTCGGTCCTGCCGGGATCCAGCCACTCGACGATATGAGCAAAGGCGCTGTCGGTCACGGCCTGCGCCTTTTTCATTTTCTCCGTCTCCCCTTCGTCCTTGAAGGCGCGAAGGCCGTCGATGAGGAGCGAGGCTCCCTCTGTGATATTGCAGCCCTCAAAGGTCGCCCGGAGGGCATCCGCGGCCGCGACGGGAAGCGTAGCCTCCTCGATCGCGATATTCGCGGCTCCGGTCTCGCGGATGATGCCGTATGCCGCCGAATACAGTTTTTCTGCCGGCATGAGTATCTCGAACTCTGCCGCCGCGGGGGAGGCGCACGCGGCCTCGATGTAGCGGAAGTCGGTGAGCAGCACCGCGCGGCCGGCGGTGACGACGACGAGACCGTCGGTGAAGGGGAATCCTGTCACCCAGCGCTGGTTGACTTCGGATGTGATGAGGAGTGCGTCGATGCCGGGCTTTTTCGCGAGAGCGGCCCGCAGTCTTGAAAGATGAGACATTGTTTTTCGCGCGTGTGACCGCGCATCCTTTCTATCCCTTGTGAATTGTTACGCGTTTTCCTTCGCGTCCAGCCACGCCCGCTTCATCGCGAGGGCGTCGGCGTCCTGGTCGCCCGCCGATTCGCTGATGATGCGGGGGCGGAGGCCGTCGCGGGCGATCACCCCGGCGAGAGGGAGAAAATCGGGGCCCCAGACGTTTCCGGGGTCGTCGGAGAAGCGCAGATGCTTCTTTTCACCGGCGTCGGTGAACATTATCTTTGAGAAGTGACAGTGCAGCGTCTCGGCGTATTCGGCTCCCAGCGCGTCGGCTATGTCGCCGAAAACGCGTCTGTATGCCCCGGCGTCGGGGAAGGCGCCGCCGCATTCGCGCGCGTTGAGATGCCCGAAATCGACGACGGGGCATAGCGCGGGGTCGATCCTGCAGAGCCGGATGACCTCGTCGAGAGTGCCGAGCTGGTTCTTCTTGCCCATCGTCTCGAGGCCGAGGCGGACGCCGCCCGTCCCGCCGTTGCCGTATATGTATTCGAGCGTCCGGCGCAGCGTGTCTCCGGCGAGCTCCATCGCATCTTCGCGGCTTATCTTCGAGGCGCTTCCGGTGTGGATGACGACGGTGTCGGCGCCCATCAGCTTAGCGGCCCGGAGCGTATCGTAAATGTAGTTCACGCTCTTGAGGCGCACTTCGGGGTCGATCCCCGAGAGCGAGATGAAGTACGGCGCGTGGACCGACATCGCGATCCCCGCGTCCGCGGCCGCCTTCCCGACCGACGTGAAGAGAGCGTCGGAAAAGCGCATGCCGTTCCCGCCCTGGAATTCGTATGCGTCGAGGCCGTAGTCGCGGACCCATCCGGGGGCGTCGACGGTGCCTTTTTTTCCTGATGCGCGGAATTCTTCCGACCCTCCGGCCGGTCCGAAAAGAGGTCTGTCGTATTGTTTCTGCATCGGTGTGTTCCTTTCGGGATGCCGGCCCGGGGGCCGGCACGGGGATATCGGTGCCGGGCATGGCGTCCGGCTTTTGTTCAACGCACAGGCGGCCGCCGCGTTCACGCGGCGGCCGCCTTGCGCGGTAACGCTGTTACGAACCGTGCGTGAGGGTGACCTTTGCCGATCCCGGCGTGTAGGGCATCGGGAAGATCGTTATCGAGTCTTCCCAGCCCGCTACCAGGGTCTCGATGTAGTTCGGGTTGGAACTCTTGTTCCAGAGTACCGCGTTGTATGACTTGTTCACATAGTTCGGATAAGCCATCTCGCCCTGAGGCCATGCCAGGGTCGGGGGAGCCATGTCGATGTAGGCGGAAGTCGTGCCGTTTTCGGTGCCCCACGTCGTATAGCCGTGGTGGGCGACCTGGACGATGTCGGATTTGAGATAGCTGCCGTACATCTTGTGGCAGATAAGGAACCCGGGGCCGGTCGCGTCGCCGGTGCTCATGTAGACGGTCTCCTTCTTGGTCGCGGGATCGGTGAAGGTGAGCTTCATGACGAGCGAGGTGGTGTTGAGCGCGTTGGTGATCGCGGGTCCGTAGCTCTCGATCGTGTAGAGGACCTCGAGCTTGAGGTCGGCGAGGTAGAACACCTGACCGACGTGTACGTTGACGACTTCCGCGCCGAGCGTCGCGGCGGTGGTGTAGACGCTGGTGTATCCGCCGCCTTCACCGTTGCTCCAGTTCGACGAGTTGTTGCTGAGGTAGTAGTTGATCGATTTTTCACGCTCGGTATTCGACATGAAGTTGACCAGCAGGCGCTCTACCGTGATCTTGTTGCTCCGGAGAGCGGAGTTCTGTCCGGTGAGGGCGCCCTGATGGTCGCCGTGCGCGTGGGTGATGATCCAGGCCGCGACCTTGATCCCGCCGGTCTTGTCGGCATAGCCGGCAGACTGCTCCTTCATCCGGTTGATGAGCATCGTCATGTCCTTGGCTCTGTTGAAGCCGCCGTCGACTACGATGAAGCGGCCGTCCGCGAGTCTCATGAGTATGCTCAGACCGTTGGATGCGTATCCGCCGTCGGACTTCTTGTATTCAAGTCCGATCATCGAGATCTGAGATGTGGTGACGACGTTGTACTTGTTGTCGCTCTCGAGTCCGATGAGGCTGGAGGACTCGAAGGGCTCGACGAGGATCCTTACCGAGGATTCATAGGCGTAGAATCCGGCGTTTATCGTGAACTCGCTGTTGTAATATGTGCCGAAGTAGTTGCCGGTGATCTCGTTCGTGGTGTATTCGGTGTATCCGCCGGCCTTCAGTTTTTCCTGATACTTCCTGAATTCCTCGGCCGTGGTGTTCTTGATGATGACCTCGTCGGTCTCGTCGCCGGCCAGATAGTATGCGCCGAAGCTGCCGCCGTCATAGACCGGGATCTTCGAGATGACCTGGTTGCGGGTCCCCGATTTGTTCAGGTCCTCGGCTTTCAGGAAGACGTTGTAGAGATTGCTGTCGTCTCCCTCGACCTTGACGGCCGCCTGGTTGACCATGGTGTTGAACACCGTTGCCGCGTAGTTCATCGAGTTGTCGGTGAAGCCGAGCACGATGATCTTGTTGCCGACCACCTTGACGCAGTAGTCGCCGTATCCGAGGTCCTTCTTCACGGCGGCGGTCTCGTCGTAATTGACGTCGCCGACCAGGATCTCGACGGTGCTGCTGTCATGCTTGCCGTCCTTGGTCCAGTCTGTCGTTATGACGGGGTTCTTGACCGTCGCGAGCTTGACAAGGTTGGAGCGGATGCTCATTGCGGCCTTGACGTCCGCGTCGGAGTTCGTATGGGTGTCCGGCCTTACGATGCTGATCTCGGATTTTCCGGCCTCGACGAGCTTGAACAGGTCGGCGGCGGGAGCGGCCTCCGTGGTGACATCGGGGGCCTCGGTCTCAGCGGCCGTGGTGTCGCCGGGAGTGCCGGGCTCCTTGCAGCCCGGGAGGATCGCCGCGGCGAGCATGAGGAGGGCCAGAAGCAGAGCCAGTGTTTTCTTTGCGTTCATTTTTTCTGCCTTTCAGATAGTGTTACGCCGGACGGACGGCACCCGTTTTACGCCGCGCGGTATCCGCGCGCCTCCCGGAGAACCGGGCCGGCCGGCAAAGTATAGTTATAACCGTAAAATGTATTATATCATATTCCGCTGATTTTTTCAACTGTATTTTTCTTCCGGGGCGCGGGTCGCGGAGGTTCCGGGGATCCGTGGCGCTCCGGTGCCTTTTCTCCTGGCGCATCCGGGCTTTTCGGACAAAAAAATATTGACAAAAAGAGCGGAGAATAGTAAAATAACTGTGTATACCATGTAAAATGGGAGATAATGTAATATTATGAATCTGATCTTTCGCGTCTCCCGTCCGCTGTCATGCCGGCCGGATGTTTCCGCGGCCGCCCCCCGGGCGATGCGATGATCGCAACAGGACAGAACATAAAAGCCCGGAACGGAAATGAACCGGACTGAAGAAAGCACTGCAGAGGTGAGACGGTAAAGTGGAGAATATGATCTCGGGTCCGGGACCCGTCCGCGGGCGCATCGCCCGCCGCAACAGAATAAGGCTCCGCGCGGCCGCGTTCCTTCTGTCGCTGACCGTGCTCGCGCCGGTGCTGATGTCGGTGCCCGCGGGGATCGTCTCCGCGGCGTCCGTGACCGTTCCGACCGACGCATCGATGATGAATCAGGTCTCGACGATCTACAACCGCGCCCTTGCCTTCGACAAGTCGCACTATCACTACGCCGGCAACTCCTTCGCCGGAAAGTGCGCGCACTACGTCCACATCCAGCTGATAATGAACGGCGTCAACTCAGGTTACGTCGGAGGGAACGGCAAGGACGAGTTCGACAACTACAAGGATCTGAGCTACTCTACAGGCGGCAGAAAGATACACGCGTATCCCGCGACGAAATACAGCATACTCACCGCGCTCAAGGCCATCTCGGCTTCGTGTTCCGTCGCGACGAACATCCTCGTCGGATACGAGAGCACCATGACGTCGACGGGAAAGATCTACGGCCACGCGATGCTCATACACGCCGTTATCGGCAACTACGTATATTTCACCGACAACTTCAGCACGAGGTTCGGCGGTGTCAGCTACACGATCGGTACGGGCATCCGCTGCACGATCGACGAGTTCAACGCCTTCTACGGGCGTCCGTCGGTCTTCACCTTCGAGGGCATGATCTGGTTCGAGGACACAAAGCTTACCGCGGCCGTCAATCCCGATGCCCCGTCAGACCCCGGCACCCCGGACGATCCCGGCGCGGCGGCTCCCGACACTCCTCCGGCCGCCCCGTCTACGCTCACGCCCGGCGAGTACGCCGTGACCTACAGCGGCGGTCTCCGCATCCGGGCGGGCGCCTCAACGTCGTACGAGACCCTTTACATACTTCCTTACCGCTATACCGTCAACGTGACCGAGATCTCGTCGGGCTTCGGACGCATCTTCGTGTCGATCGAGGGCGTCGACTACGACGGCTGGATCTC
>CADCPG010000004.1 GCA_902803255.1 uncultured Ruminococcus sp.
CGCGGACGGGGGCGGAAACCGGGACGGAAGATGAGCGTGCGAAGATCATGAGTAATTTTCCCGAATATGAAACGGCGGCCGAAGGCCAGCTGACCGCGGAGCGTCCGGAGGCGACGACCGGACCTATGGGACGAGTGCCCCTTTCCCGTATCACCGAACGGCTCGACGCCCTCTTTGCGAAAAAGGATACCGCGGGGGCGGAACGGCATCTGAAATACTGGCTCGGCGAGGCGCGGGCGCTCGGCGACCGCGGAGGCGAGCTCGTGATCCGCAACGAGATGGTGGGGTTCTACCGGAAGCAGGGCAGGCGCGACGATGCTTACGAGGCCGCCGCCTCCGCCGTGCGCCTCGCCGGTTCCGCATACAGCGGCGGGACCGAGCACGGGACCGCCCTGGTGAACGCCGCGACGGCCAGACAGGCCTTTGGCGACACCGCTGAGGCTGTTTCGCTCTTTTCCTCTGCGAGGGAGATATACGAAAAGAACCTGAAGAGCGACGATCCCCGCCTCGGCGGGCTGTACAACAACTTCGCGCTTGCCAGACTCGCCCTGAAAGACTACGCAGGGGCCCGCGAACTATTTGAGCTAGCGCTCGGAGTGATGTCGCGGAACGAGGGCGGTGAGCCGTCGATGGCAGTGACCTGGTGCAACCTCGCCGACCTCGCGGCGGCCGAAAAGGGCCTCGAGGACAGCGCGGACGACGTAAAGGAATGCCTTGGGAAAGCCAGAGAGCTGCTTGACGCCGAAGGAAAGCGCGACGGCGCCTACGCCTTCGTGTGCGAGAAATGCGCCCCCGTATTCGGCTATTACGGCTATTTCATCGACGAACGCGTTCTGAATGAGCGCGCCGGCAGCATCTATGCGCGGGCTTGAACTGTCAAGGGGATACTTTCTCGAGTACGGGCTCCCGATGCTCGAGCGCGACTTCCCCGAACTTAAAAAATACATTGCCGCCGGTCTGGTCGGGAGCGGATCCGAGCGCTTCGGCTTCGACGACACTGTCTCCCGCGACCACGACTTCGAACCCGGATTCTGCATATTCCTGCCCGGCGAGGAGACCGTCAGCCGCCGCGACGCCTTTCTGCTCGAGAGGGCGTACGCGTCGCTCCCCTCCGAATTCATGGGCTTCCGACGGCAGAAGATCTCACCGGTAGGAGGAAACCGCAGCGGCGTGCTGAGGACGGCGGAATTCTACCGCAGAGAGACCGGCTCGCCCGACGGCCTTCTGTCGGCGGCGGAGTGGCTGTCGATCCCCGATTCCGCTCTCGCCGAGGCGACGAACGGGGAGGTCTTCGCCGACTACTACGGCGAATTCACCCGGATCCGGGAGCGTCTGCTGTCGATGCCGCGCGATATAATGCTCAAGCGCCTCGCCGGGAATCTGCTCATCATGGGACAGGCGGGCCAGTACAACCTCCCGCGGTGTCTGCGGCACGGAGAACCGGAAGCCGCCGCTCTGGCAGCCGGCGAATTCGCGCGTGCCGCGATGAAGTCGGTCTGTCTGCTTGCCGGAAGATACCTGCCGTACTACAAGTGGTCGTTCAGGGCGCTTCCCGAAGAGGGCGCGGCCGGAGCCGAGCTGAAGCGGAAACTGTCGTCGTTCATACTGCACGGCGGAAACGCCGGGGGCGGGGAAGAGAGGGCCCGCCTCGCCGAGGAGATCTCGTCGGTCATATCCGGGATGCTTAGGGAAAAGGGCCTCACCGACGTCCCGGGGAGCGAGCTCGAGCTCCACGCCTATTCGGTGAACAGCATGATCGCCGACGGAAACATAAGAAACATGAACATACTCGCTGGAACATGAACTCCCGCGCGGATATACAGGGCCGTAGCGCAACGTATGCCGCTGCTGCCCGGAAAAAACAAAAACCGACCCAAAAGGAGCCTCAAAATGGAAAAGCACCTGACAAAAGACATAATCTATATCGGAGTAAACGATCACATCACCGATCTCTTCGAGAGCCAGTACATAATCCCGAACGGGATGGCGTACAATTCGTATCTTATCCTTGACGGCAAGGTGGCCGTCTTCGACACCGTCGAGAAGAATTTCACTCACGAGTGGCTCGACAACCTCGCCGCCGCACTCGGCGGCCGCCGCCCCGACTACCTCATCGTACAGCACATGGAGCCCGACCATTCGGCCAACATCGTGAACTTCATGAAGACGTATCCCGAGGCCGTTCTGGTCTCGTCGCCCAAGTCGTTCGTCATGATGAAGAACTTCTTCGGCAGCGATTTCGCCGGCCGCAGCCTGCAGATAGGCGACGGCGACACGCTCGATCTCGGCCGCCACAAGCTCACTTTCGTCGCGGCTCCGATGGTACACTGGCCGGAGGTCATGATGACGTACGACAGCACCGACGGCGTCTTCTTCTCGGCCGACGCCTTCGGAAAGTTCGGGGCGCTCGACGTCGATGAGGAATGGGCCTGCGAGGCGCGCAGATACTACTTCGGGATCGTCGGAAAATACGGAGCGCAGGTGCAGAACCTGCTCAAAAAGGTCGCCGGCTTCGACATAAAGATGATCTGCCCGCTGCACGGACCGGTGCTGAAGGAGGATCTTGGATACTACATCGGTCTCTACAAGACCTGGTCGGAATACGCCGTCGAGAGCGACGACGGCATCGTCATCGCCTACACCTCGGTATACGGAGGCACGAAGCGGGCCGTCGGGATACTTGCCGACGATCTCCGCGCGAGAGGCTGCCCGAAGGTCGTCATGCATGATCTCGCGAGGACAGACATGGCGGAGGCCGTCGAAGACGCCTTCCGGTACGGAAGGCTGGTGCTCGCTACCACGACATACAACGCCGACATCTTCCCCTTCATGCGCGATTTCATACACCGCCTTACCGAGCGCGGATACAAAAACCGCACGGTGGCGCTGATCGAGAACGGCTCGTGGGCTCCTCTCGCCGCGAAGGTGATGAGAGGGATGTTCGAGGGCAGCCGCGGGATCACTTTCGCCGAGACGGCGGTCAGCATCAGATCGGCGGTCGACGATACGTCGAAGAAGCAGCTCGCCGGGCTCGCCGACGAACTCTGCCGCGATTTCCTCGCGAAGCAGGACTCGACGGCCAACAAGAACGACCTCACGGCGCTCTTTAAGATCGGATACGGGCTGTATGTCGTGACGTCGAACGACGGCAGAAAGGACAACGGTCTTATCGTCAATACCGTTTCGCAGGTCACGAGCACCCCGAACAGGGTCGCGGTGTGCATCAACAAGCAGAACTATTCGCATCACGTCATAAAGCAGACCGGAGTCATGAACGTCAACTGCCTGTCGGTCGACGCCCCCTTCAGCGTTTTCGAGAACTTCGGCTTCAGGAGCGGAAGGACTGCCGACAAG
>CADCPG010000005.1 GCA_902803255.1 uncultured Ruminococcus sp.
ATCAAGTGCGAGGTCTGCGGCGGCGAGATGGTAAAGAGGAACGGCCCCTACGGCCCGTTCCTCGCCTGCATCAACTATCCGAACTGCAGATTCTCGATGAATCTGGAAGAGGCTATAGACACTCCCTGCCCCAAGTGCGGAGGCAGGATCCTCATAAGACACGGCCGCAGAGGCATCGTTTTCTACAGCTGTGAGCACTATCCCAACTGCGATTTCTCGAGCTGGGATATGCCGCTCTCCGACCGCTGCCCCGAATGCGGCGGCATGCTCTTCAGAAAGAAGGGCAAGAAGGGCGGAATCAGATGCGGCAACAAGGAGTGCGGCTATTTCAAGCCCGACCCCGAGGAGACTGAAGAAAAGCCGGCGGTCCAGGCCGGCGGCAACTGAGCCCCGCCACGGCGCAGAGCCGGACGGACACGGCAATGATCCGAAGTCTTATGGACAGCAATTCTAACGAAGCCGCGCGGCCGAAGATCAGCGTCATCGGAGCCGGACTTGCCGGCTGCGAAGCGGCGCTTGCCGCCTCAAGGTGCGGCGTGGCGGTGGACCTTTACGAGATGAAGCCGGAAAAGTACACGCCGGCTCACAAGAGCAGCCTTTTCGCCGAACTCGTCTGCTCCAACTCGCTGCGCTCCGACAGCCTCACGAACGCCGTCGGTCTGCTCAAGGAGGAGATGCGCAGGCTGGGGTCGGCCGTTATGAAGGCGGCCGACGCCTCCCGCGTTCCCGCGGGCTCGGCGCTGGCGGTCGACCGGAACCTCTTTTCGGGGGCCGTCACGGCAGCTGTCAGATCCGACCCCAGAATCAGCGTCATCGAAGGCGAGGTGACCGAGGTCCCGCCCGGGATCACAGTCATCGCCACAGGGCCGCTGACGTCTGAGAGATTCGCCGCATACATCGAAAAGGAGCTCGGCTGCTCCGGGCTGCATTTCTTCGACGCCGCCGCTCCGATCGTCGACGGCCGGACCGTCGACTACGGCGTCGCCTTCTACGCCTCGAGATACGGCAGGGGAGATGCCGACTACCTCAACTGCCCGATGACGAAGGAGCAGTACGACGCCTTCTACAGCCGCCTGAAGTCGGCAAAGACGGCCGAGCTCCACGCGTTCGACTCAGAAGCGCAGAAGGACCTGCAGGTCTTCGAGGGCTGCATGCCGGTCGAAGTGATGGCAGAGCGGGGCTACGACACCCTCCGCTTCGGTCCGCTCAAGCCGGTCGGGATCGCCGACCCGCGCTTCCCCGGGAAGAGCTTCTACGCCGTCGTCCAGCTCAGAAGAGAGGACGCCGAAGGAACTATGTTCAACCTGGTGGGTTTCCAGACCCACTTAACCTTCTCCGAGCAGAAAGAGGTCTTCCGGATGATACCCGGCCTTGAGAACGCCGAATTTCTGCGCTACGGAGTGATGCACCGCAATACGTATCTCGATTCGCCCGGCCTCCTTGACTCCGACTATTCGCTGAAATCGAGACCGGAGATCTACTTCGCCGGCCAGATGACAGGTGTCGAGGGGTATGTCGAATCGGCCGGTTCGGGACTGGTTGCCGGGCTGTCGGCGGCAAGAGCCGCGCTCGGACTGCCGAAGGTCGTGTTTCCGCCGGAGACGATGCTCGGCGCGATGGCGCATTATGTCTCGCACGGGCTGATATCGGGGAGATTCGACCCGATGAACGCGAATTTCGGGATAATCGCACCTCTGCCCTCGAGGGTAAAGGGCGGAAAAAACGCAAAATACGCCGCTTACGCCGAGAGGTCTCTGGCCGAGACCGGCAGACTGGCGGCGGAACTCGGGGTTTAAGGGCCCCTTATCGGAAAAATGAGAGTGATCGTCGACTGTATGGGCGGCGACCGCGCTCCGCTCGAGGCGGTGCGCGGGGCTTACGCCGCTTCCGCGGAATACAATGCCAGCTTCATTCTCGTCGGTGACCGGCAGGCGATCGGACAGATCGCGGCGGCCGACGGGATGGATCTTTCGCATTTCGATATCGTACACGCCCCCGAGACGGTGAACATGAACGACGACCCGCTGACCGTCATCCGCACAAAGAAAAACTCGAGCATGACGAAATCTCTCGAGCTGCTCGCGGAAGGCAGGGGCGACGCCGTCGTCAGCACCGGGAACACCGGAGCGCTCTTCACCGGCGCGACGCTCATCGTGCGCAAGATAAAGGGCGTGAGGCGCCCGGCGATCGGCGGCATCCTGCCGACCGATCCGCCTGTGCTGCTCGTCGATTCTGGCGCGAACACCGTCGTGACAGAGGAATATCTGGAACAGTTCGCCGTGATGGGCAGCATCTACATGCAGAGCCTGTACGGGCTGCAGTCGCCGCGCGTCGGGCTGCTCAACAACGGCGTCGAGGAGTGCAAGGGGACCGAGCTCCAGGTGGCGACTTACGCGAGGCTGAAGGAACTGCCCGGGATCAATTTCGTCGGGAACGTCGAGGCCGACAAGATACCGCAGAACGCCTGCGACGTCCTCGTCACCGACGGGTTCACCGGAAATATCCTGCTCAAGTCGTTCGAGGGGCTCGGCAGGCTCATGCTGACCTCGATGAAAGACCTGTTTTATTCGAACCTGCGCGGCAAGCTCTCCGGACTTCTGGTCTCGGACGGCACCGCCGCTCTCAAGCGGCGGTTCGACGCCAGGGAGCACGGCGGCGCGCCGCTGCTCGGCATATCGAAGCCGGTGATCAAGGCCCACGGCTCGTCCGACGCCAAGGCGGTGAAGAATGCCATACGGCAGGCGATCGCCTACGCCCAGTCGGGGACGATCGTCAATATCGCCAAGGAGATCAAGATGTTCGCCCCGGCAAGACCCGACTCCCCGAAGGACACCGCCGGACAGGCGGCTCGGGACGGAGCCGAAGCGGCAGAAAGAGAAAAAGAGACCGCAAAATGACCCGGATCAACAGAGAAACTGAAACGGACGCCGGCATCGCAAAGGAAAAGCGCGACGCACATGACCGCAGGTGCGGTCCGGAGGCTGCCTTCCGCGAGGACGAGTTCGGCGGGAGCATCGACGGGATCGAGCGGCTGACGGGATACCGTTTTTCCGACCGGAGGCTCGCCGCGGAGGCGCTGACGCATTCGTCGTACAGCTACGAGCACGGCGGGAAAAAGGTCACGCCCTGCAACGAAAGGCTCGAATTTCTCGGCGACTCGGTGCTGTCGGTGATCGTCAGCGAATACCTGTATTCCGAATTTCCCGACTTCCCCGAGGGGTATCTGACGCGCTGCCGCGCCGACCTCGTATGCGAGGACGCCCTGTCGGATTTCGCGGGTGAGATCCGCCTCGGCGAGTATCTGAAACTCGGACGGGGCGAGGACAAAAACGGCGGCAGACACCGCAAATCGCTGCTCTGCGACGCCTACGAGGCGCTCATCGCGGCCGTCTATCTTGACGCGGGAGGCGGAGAGCCGGGCAAGGCCGCGGTCACGTCTTATATCCGCGGACCGCTCATTCGCAGGCTGAAGTCGCTGCTCGACGAACCCGAGGCGCGGTTCATCGACTACAAGACCCTCCTTCAGGAGACCGTTCAGTCGGATTCGAAGGGCGAGAAGCTCGAATACGTGACAGTCGGCGAGGAAGGTCCCGACCACGCGAAGGTGTTTACCGTCGAGGCGAGGATCGATTCGAACGTCTTCGGAAGAGGCACCGGCAGCTCGAAGCGCCGCGCGGAGCAGGAGGCCGCGCGCGAGGCTCTCGTGCGCTGCGGAGTGCTGACAGGCGGAGCCGGGTCCGGAGAAAACGGAAAAGGACAGGAGACTGCCCCGGACGCGGAAAAGGGGACGGAATGAAGCGGCGGCACATAAATATCCCGATATTCATACCGCATCTCGGCTGCCCGAACAACTGCGTGTTCTGCAACCAGAAGACGATCTCGGGCAGACAGTTCTTTGACGAGGGAGACGTTCCCCGCCAGATCGAAGAGGCGCTCTCCACCGTCCCGTCAGGGACAGACGCGGAGATCGCCTTTTTCGGCGGTTCCTTCACGGCGATCGACCGCGGGCTCATGGTGAGGCTGCTGGACGCAGCGGGAAGATACCTTCGTGACCCCGGCTGCCCCGTGTCGTCGCTGCGGTGCTCTACGCGACCCGACGCGATTGACCCGGAGACCGTCCGGATCCTGAAGGAATACGGCATGGAGACCGTCGAGCTGGGTGTGCAGAGCATGTCGGACAGGGTGCTCGCGCTCTCGAAGCGGGGGCACACCGCGGCCGACTCCGAGAGGGCCTTCGCGCTCCTGCGCGAGTACGGATTTCATACGGTAGGACAGATGATGATAGGGCTCCCGGGCTCGACGGCGGAAGACGAACGCCGCACGGCTGAGAAGATCTGCGACATGGGAGCTGACGCCGCGAGGATCTACCCGACGGTCGTATTCTCAGGCACCGAGCTCCGCGCGATGGCGGAGCGGGGCGAATACGTCCCGGTGACTGACGAAGCGGCGGCGTCGGTCGCGGCCGACCTCATCGAGATCTTTGACGCAAGGGGAGTTGCCGTCATACGCACCGGGCTGTGCGCGAGCGAGAACCTTGCCTCTCCCGAAGAGGTATACGGCGGGGCGGCGCACCCGGCGATCGGCGAGATGGCCATGTCCGAGGTGTTCTTCAGAAGAGAACGGGAGGCGCTGGAGCGCCTTGCCGCGGCAGGGAAACTGGCGGGGAATGCCGCCTCCGTGCGTATCTCAGTGCCGAGAGGAAAGATGTCGCAGGCCGTCGGACACAGGGGGATGAACAGAAAGAAGCTCTCCCTGGCCTTCCCGGGCATCAGGCTGACTTTCACCGAAAGCGAAGGCCTTTCCGGCTACAGCGTCTCGGCGTCGGCGGAATGAGCGTCCGCGCCGCGACGCGACCCCATTTTTCAAAAAACGGCGGGACAGGCGGGGACCGGCGTTTTTTTTTGAGGACTATTGCAAAGCGATAACGCTCCGAAATCCATTGACTATTCAGCGTTAATATGTTATACTAATTAAGTATAATGGTGTTTTTTAGGCGTATCCGGCGAAATCGCGGATACATGACAAACATTACGTTACGAAAACAGGAGGCAGTCAAATGGCACAGATATGCGAAATTCTTAAATACGAGGGTGACAACAGTACTTTCATCTGGAAGCATCCCAGTGAGGATTTCAACAGCATGACGCAGCTTATCGTTCATGAGTCGCAGGAGGCGATCTTCTTCATGAACGGTCAGGCGCTGGATCTCTTCGGCCCCGGCCGTTATACGCTGGAAACGCAGAATATTCCGATGATCGGAAAGGTCCTCAACCGTGCAACCGGGGGAGAGACTCCGTTCCATTGCGAAGTCTATTTCATCAACAAGACTGTACAGATGGCGATCAGA
This sequence comes from uncultured Ruminococcus sp., assembly GCA_902803255.1. Lineage (GTDB taxonomy): Bacteria > Bacillota > Clostridia > Oscillospirales > CAG-272 > CAG-390. The sequence continues at coordinate 5,348 of CADCPG010000005.1, forward strand.
TGGGGAACTCCCGAAAAGGTCAGATATATCGACCCGGATTACGGGATCCCGCTTGAACTGGGTGCGTCCGGCGAAATGAATCTGAGTGTTTCCGACGGCCGGAAGCTTCTTCTCAAACTTGTCGGGACGATGAACGGCATCTCCTGGGAAGAGCGCGGACCGGGCTTTACCAGGTCTCTGCAGAATTCTTTCCGTCCGCTGATCACCACCGCCGTGAAATCAAACCTCACCAAAGCGATCAAGGCGGGGGAATTTGATATCCTCGAAGTCGACGAGCATCTTGATGAACTGTCCGGGATCCTCAAGGACAGGATCGTCGGCGGATTTGAAGAATACGGTCTAACCATCCCGCAGTTATATCTGACGACCGTAGTTCTGCCGGAGGATGATCCGAATTTCAAGCGTCTGCGCGAACTTCACGCGATCTCTCTTCAGACCCGTATGATCAAGGCTGAAAAAACG
>CADCPG010000006.1 GCA_902803255.1 uncultured Ruminococcus sp.
TTTCCGACGTCTGCGGAGCCTCCGTCGGCTCCGGCGCGCCGCCCGAACAAGAGAAGAGCATCAAAGCGGCCAGCAGTACCGAAATCGCCGCGGAGGCCGCGGAAACGCGTCTGCCGGTGTTCACGCCTGACCGGCTTCCTTCAGGGCCTCGAGCATGACATCGGGGTGGTTCGTGATGATTGCGTCGACGCCGAGCTTCGCGAACATCTTCGCGCGCTCCGGGTCCTCGATGTCCCACGGATGCACCCTGATGCCGAGCTCGTGGCACCTGTCGACGTAGCCCTCGTAGAGAAGGATCTGCGGCGAGCGGGGATGGACGGCCTTCGCGGGTATGTTCGCGGCGTAGTCCCACGGCTTTATCATGTTGAAGCTGTAGAGCGGAGCGACGAACGCCGACGGATCGACGCGGAGCATCCTTGCGAGCTGCTCGTGGTCGAACGAGGAGTAGATCACTCCGTCGTCCATGCGGTGCGCCCTTACGCACTCGAAGAGCGCGGCCGGCATGAGGGGGTCGGCAGACTTGATCTCGATGTTGAGCAGCATTCCGGTGCGGCGGCAGAGATCGAGCAGATCGTCGAGCCGCGGGATGCGGGTCTTTTTGAATTCGGCGCCTGTCTTGATACCGGCGTCGAAGACGCTCAGTTCCTCGGCCGTGTAGTCGGTGATCAGGCCCTGCCCGTTCGTCGTACGGTCGAGTTTGGCGTCGTGAAGTATCATTATCTTTCCGTCTTTCGAGAAATGGACGTCGGTCTCGACTCCGTCGGCATGCATCTGCGCCGCGAGTTCGAACGACGGCATCGTGTTCTCGGGTGCATAGGCACCGGGCATCCCGGAAAGAGCGCCGCAGGCGCCTCTGTGTCCGAGTATGAGTGTTCTTTCGGTAAGTGTCGGCATTTTAATCCTCTTCCTCCGTTTTTTTATCTTTCCCGGCGGCCGACAGCCTGTCGACCTCCGCGCTGAGCTTTTCTATCTTTGCCTCGAGTTCGGCCATCTGCTGCGCGACCGGATCTGGATCGTGCAGGTGGTCGAGTTCGCTGTCGATGACCTTCTCCGCGCCTTCTCCGACTCTGACGCCGCGGCGCCGGACTACCTTCGCCGGAATTCCGACGGCGGTGCTGCAGTCGGGTATCTCCTTGAGCACGACGGCCCCAGCGGCGATCTTTACGTTGTCGCCGATCTTTATAGGCCCCAGTACCTTGGCGCCGGCTCCGACCATGACGTTGTCTCCGAGGGTCGGGTGACGCTTTCCGACGTCCTTCCCGGTGCCGCCGAGCGTGACGCCCTGGTAGAGCGTGCAGTTGTCGCCGATGACGGTCGTCTCTCCTATGACCACGCCCATTCCGTGGTCGATGAACAGCCCGTTGCCGATCTCGGCTCCGGGGTGGATCTCGATGCCGGTGAAAAAGCGGGCGAGCTGGCTCACCGCCCTGGCCGAAAAATAATGCTTTCCGAGGTAGAGCCTGTGCGCGATGCGGTAGGCGAGTATCGCGTGGAATCCCGAATAGAGGAGCATGACCTCGGCCGTGCCTCTGGCAGCCGGGTCGCGCTGCCTGACCGCGGCTATGTCCTCCCTTATCTCGCGCTCGACTGTCTTTATGAGGTTTTCGCGTCCTCCGGGCTCCGGACCGTTTGTTTTTCCGGACGCGCCTCCGGATGGCCTGCCTTCGCACTTGTGTCTGCCGGAGCATGTCCCGTCGCCGCGTGCACTGCCGCCGGATCTTCCGTCATCACCCCGCAGCTTTTCCGCGAAGAATTCCGAAAGGATCTTTTCCGCCTTCGCCGCTGCCGCCCCGGCGGCGGTCGCGGCGGAATCCATGAGCTTTACGGGAAATCTGAGTTCGAACTCCCGTACCTCTCCCGTCCTGTGATCTTCTATTACAAATTTCATTGGAGCGCCTTCCTGTCGCGCGATGACAGCCTGTATTCGTCGAGGTCGTACGCGCTGCTGTAGATGCAGAGCTTTCCGTACGGGCGCTCGAAGTAGTTCACGTCGCCCGTGTAGTAGACGTCGAAATATACCGACGTCACTCCGGAGAGGTCGGGTATCCCTTCGAAGGAGATGCGTCGGAAACAGTAGCGGTTCTTCTTTGCGGAAGTGACGGCGGAGGGGCTGATCCTCAGCGTCTTTCCGTCGTTCGTCTCGACGCGCAGGGTCACGTCGTACCAGTCTCCGTCGGGATCGGGCCGTTCGGACAGCGAATAGTCCTCGGCCAGATGGTCGAGCGTGCTGAGGTTGTATCTGAAGATGACCTGCGCCTGCCCGGCAGTCGGGAAAAGGACCTGGTCGGTAAGCGCGAAGTAGCCGTAGTTGCCGGGGAATCCCGTCTCGGTGTCGGCGTCCTCGTCTGTGATGTTGGTGCGGGAGTTTTCCTGCTGGTGAGCCGCGAAGAGAACGTCCCGGCCGGGCTGCGCGGCTTCCTTGTCAGCCAGATAGGCCGAATACGCCGCCTTCAGCTCCGGGTTCGGAGTCACTGCCTTCAGCTCTGACGGATTCCCGGATGAGAAGAGCCGCCAGAGCAGAAGAGCGTTCATGAGTATGATAAGTGTCCAGAAGACTATTTTGACAGCGTTTCCGAGGATCTTTGCCCACAACGGTCTCGGGGGAGCCTCAACGCCTTCTTCGGACGAATAATCGTCGGGATCGTTGAAAAGATCTGCCAAAACACAGCCCGCCTTTCGTAGGTCGGTAACGGCGGAGCGCCGGTATCACTTATATTTTAATATGATTTGAAATAAAAGTCAAGAGTATTTGTTTACGAACCTCCCTTTGACCCTGACCGGCACCCTGGCCTCAAACAGCGTGCGGCCCGCGAAGCGCACCGGAAAGATCACTTCGAATTCCGCCGCCGGCCTCAGGTGGCCGCTGCCGTCGAGCGACAGCCGGGGCTTCGTCACGGCAAACTCCTCCGTACTCTCTCCTCCTCCACCTCCACCTCCTCCTTCCGGATCGTAACTTCTCTTCACGAATACGTCTCTGTCCGCGTTTTCTTCGAGAGACGAGAACTGCGCGGCGAAAAGCCTCGCAAAGATCTCGGGATCGGGCTCCCTGATAAGGTCGCTCCCGTCGTCGAGTTCGCCGTAGATCACCACGGATTCGTGGATCACACAGCCGTCGAGGGCCGACACGGCGCGGCGCTTCACCGCCCTTACGGTCGACATCATTTCGGCAAAGAAGAGGACGCCGGAGAGCAGCATGCATAAAAGGATCAGCGAGACCGCGGTCTTCACGTATGCGTTTCCCTCCTCGCCGCGCAGGAGCGGCGGGAAGGATCTTTTTTTACTGTCCGCTCCGGGCGTCACGGTCCCGATGCCGTACGCGTCCGGCGCCGCCCGTCCCGGTTCAAATGCGCCCGACGTCATGATTTCCAGTATCTCTCGGATATCCCCGACGTCACCGATCTCAGGGTGACCGGTATGTCGACTATCCCCGTCCCGCCGAATCCGGCGGAATATGTCACTGTCAGCTTTATCGTTTCCCCGTACTGGACGCGGCCGCCGGACCCGATGAACTCGGATCCCTCGAAACTCCATGATATGTCGCCGCTGTCGAATCCCAGTTCGGTACAGAGCTCGGCCGCGCGTTCTTTTACGGCACCGTCGGTCCGGCCGTCGGCCGCAGCCGCCGCCATCAGTTCGGCGCCGAAGTAGTCGATGTCCTGCTTCAGGGTGAAAAACGAGAAGATATTGACGGCAAATACCAGGGCGATAAGTATTACGAAGGCGGAGATCACGGTCTCGACGTACGCGATGTCGCCCTCATCTCCGCGGAAAAGATGTCCCGCCCCCCGTGGCGGCACCCGGGAAACGTATGACACGGGACGGCCGTTTTTCATCCGAAGATCACCCCCAGCGAGCGCATCAGTTCTCCGCCGATCACCACCGCGTAGATCAGCATGACGCAGAGCAGCAGTATGAACGACAGCCGGTTGATCTTCGACGGCATCTCCTTCGCCTTTCTCATCAGCAGCTGCCGCTGATAGTCGGCGAGCCTCGACGACAGATTCGTCCAGTATCCCACCGGGTCGTTCCCGTCCATCACCGCTATGAGACCTCTCGTCACGTCGGACAGCATCGTGCTGCCCACTCTCGACTCGAACCTCGCGAGCGCAGCTCTGGCGTTTCCGGACTGCATGTCCGCGATCGTCACGCCAAGCTCCCGGGCCATGTCGGGTCCGGCGTTCCTGCGGTAGGAAGTCAGCACCGCCAGAACGTCGCGTGTGCGCCCCAGCATGTTCTCTATCCTCGAGACGAACATCGGAAGCTCATACTCGACCGCCTCCCTGTGCGCCGCGTTGAGCTTTGACGGCCCGTCGTACGCCGCCGTGTATACCGAAACTGCCGCCAGCGCCGTCAGCAGCAGCGACGGCGGAAATAACAGCACGAGCGGGAGCGTCGCGATTCCCGCGAGCCCTCCCTTGACGATGCAGTTGGCCACGTGTTTTTCGGGAGAGATCTTGAGATCGGCGGCCGTCAGTTCGGTCTCGAGCCGCATCCGCCTCGATTCGTTGATCCTCACTTTCTTAGAGATCCAGTCTGCGAGGTTCTCGAGCAGCAGGTCTGCCCTGCCGCTTCCCCTGCGTTTCCTCCGGGCGCGGTGCACGAACGACGACAGCGCATGTGACGTCCGGAAGTAGGGGACCCTGAATATGTCAAAGAGGATCAGCGCCGAGCCGGCGCCCCCCGCCAGCGCCGCGGCGGTCCGCAGCGCCGGAACGAGCATTCCGCTCATCTGTCATTCCCCCTCTCTTTTCCGTCCTTTCCGGCTCCTTCTCCGCGTGCCGACCTGTAGTCGATCGGCTTTGTGTATTTCCGCATGAACGCGGCCGTCACGATCACCGCGATCCCGCAGACCGCCGTGGCGATCTGACCGGCGGTAGTATGTATGAGCGCGTTGAACCAGTCGCGGTTGATGAGATACAGCAGCGGTACGTTCCCGGCGAGCAGCAGCACCATGATGCCGTATTCGCGCCGGCATGACGAGATGAGCGTGGTCATCTCGCTGTTTACCAGCCGGATCCCGGTCAGCTTGTTCACGACCGGGAGCAGCGTGTATTTGCACGAGGCGTCGTCCTGGCAGGCGACGAGCGTCTCGCACCACTCGTAAAAGACGATGTTGTCCACATCCGCGCACATGCTGCGTATGCACGCGGGAAGATTCGACGACAGCAGCGTCGCCCTGGTGACGAACGACGAAAAGATCTCCGCCACCGGAGGCTTGATGTTCGGCAGGTTCTGCCTCACCGACTCGACGATGTCCTCTGTCCTGATATAGGTGGAGGTGATGATCGACAGAGCCGTCTCAAGCTCCTCCTCCAGCCGCCTGTCGTAGGCCTCGATGCTCCCGTAGGCGGCGAAAAACGGAACGAAAGCGCCCGCCGCGGCAAGGACCGGCAGGATCCACCAGTTTTTCATTATTATCGCGGCGACGGTCCCCGCTGAAGCGAGACCCATCGAGGCGAGGCATACGCGCCCGAATCCCGATTCCCTGCCCGAGCTCTCGAGCGCCTTTTTCACATGGATGATCCAGGCCGGGAAGCGTGGCCTCTTCTTCCGCTTCTGCGCGAAGAGCGCCCTCTCGCGAAGGCTCTCCTCGGGGGAGAACAGAGACTCTATGTCGCCGGCAACACGCCCGGCGTTGAGGTCGAGCAGCAGCACAGTGCCGGCGGATAAAAAAACGAAGGACAGGACCGATATGTATATCATCGCGTCACCTCATACGTCGAACGGGAACTGTGAGAGCAGTCCCGGGGGCGCCCCGTGCTCAGACAGCCGCTTTCTCAGTGAAGACGAAGCCGGATCCGCCGGGGCGAACCTGCCCCTTCCGCCGTCGGGGCTCAGTTCGTACCTGTAAAGACACCGGTACCGCCTCGTGCCGCCCGAGTAGTCCGACTGGCACTCGGTGATGTCCATGACCCTGCGGCTGTGCCCCTCCGGCCGGCCGCAGTATACCACGACCGGGAACGCCTCCGCCGCCTGGAGCATCGACGTCGAAAAATCGATCGGAAATTTGCGCTGGCACAGCAGCGCGATGCGCGTGTGTGCGGCCTCTCCCGAGCCCGAGTGGACCGTCGAGACCACCGTATGTCCCGTCATCGCCGCCTCGACGGCAGCGTAGGCCTCGACGTCCCTCATCTCGCCTATGCAGACGATGTCGGGGTTGTACCGCAGCGACGCGACGACCAGGTCCTCCTGCCTTATGTTCTGCTTTTCGTTCTCCGACGGCCTGGATATCGTGTGAACGACGTTGTTCGTGACCCTGCCGTCGGGGCCCCTGCGGATCAGCGACAGCTCCCTCGCTCCCGACTCGATGGTGAATATCCTCTTGTCGGACGGCATGTCGCCGAGTATCGCGCCGAGCAGCGTCGTCTTGCCCGACGACGTCGCGCCGGCTATCACGAATGACACTCCGTATCTCGCGAGAAGGCGCAGGAACGACACCATTTCGGCAGACGCCATACCGCTCCGGATTATCTCGGGCAGGCCGATCTCGGAATTGTGGAGGAGCCTTATCGAGACCGCGACTCCCCTGTCCTCGTCGATCAGCGGAGCCTTGACCGCCGTGACGCGGTTGTTTCCCGGGAGGTGGCCCTGGCTCAGCGGCATCGCGCTGTCGAGTATCATGCCCGAATGCCGGAGCAGACGCCTCACTATGTCCTCCGCGTGCGTCGGAGAGAAGAATCTCTCGGGCGACTTGACGATCCTGCCGTCGCGCAGGGTCAGGGCGATGTCGTCCCAGCCGTTGATGTTGATCTCCTCGATGTCGTCGGACTTCAGGTAGTCGGTAAGGATGCCGTATCCTGCCATCTCGTTGTAAAGGCGGTCGACGACCTGTTCGCGTCCCGCCCCGGGGATGTCGGCTCCGTTCTGCCTGATATACTGTTCGATGTATGACCGCAGCAGCTCGCCCGTCCCGGGATCCTCCCTCCCGCCGGCGGACGTCTGGGCGCCTTCGCGTATGAGCGACGGGCAGTATCTGGATATGTACTCCTGGACTCCGCTGAGGAGCGCAAAGAGCCTGTCCGTGTAATCAGAAGACATCGCCGCCACCGTATCCGACCTCCGTTTCAGGGATCACGCCGTCATTCCCGTCATCCGCGTCCGCCGGCCGACCCCCGATCTCCGTCTCATCAGACGGAAATAGGGATCCTTCGGACAGAAGCGCCTTTTTGAGTTTTGAAAGCGCCGAATCGAAGGCGCGCCCGGCCGGAGAGGTCAGCAGATCCCCGCCCGACGCCGCCAGTTTCAGCTGCCTCGAGAAGGGGACCGACACCGCGCATCGCGTCATATGCGAGCGCGACTCGTCAGCCGGAAGATATATCTCGCCCGTCGTCTGATTCTGCACCCTCAGGTGGTTTTCGGCGCCCCAGACGTCGCCGGAGTAGAGCGGCAGCTGCGAATCGTAGAAGGCGAAGCTCGCCATGTCGGGAGTATACAGCCTGATCACACGGTCGGCGCACTTCATGGCGGCCGACGAGAGCGGGTCGGACTGCGCCTCGGGGACGCAGTCGGCGATCAGATAATCGCAAAGCAGCGACAGCCTCCGTATGAAGAGCGTCGCCCTGCCCTCGCTGACCGACGGATACGAGAACCCGTTCTCGCCGACGCTGTATCCGAAAAAGAGCAGGTCAGGGTACTTCCTGCACACGACGGCGGACGACAGTACCGTGTCCTCGTCGATATCGGCGGCCGAGAGCGCGGCTCCGACCGACGGCAGCTCCCGCTCCCCCGCCTCCGGAAAGAGCACCGGCAGAGCCGGGACGGTCCTGTCGCACATCAGCACCGTCACCTGCACTCCCGGGACCGACGCCAGAGAGGCCGCGAGCCTCGCCGCGAGCAGCGTCTTTCCGCTGCCGTGGGGGCCCCAGAGCGCTATTATGCGGCGCTCGCCTCCCGCGGCCGCGGCCCCTTCTTTTTTCATCTTCACGGCGAAACGCTCTCCTTTATCAGAGGCGAGGTGTGCTCACCCGAAATGATGGCCGCGGCCTCGGATATGACTCCCCCGCCGCCTCCGGCCCCCTGAGCGTCTTCGGTTTCCGTCCCGGTCCCGGTATCCTCGCCGCGCAGGAACCACTGCCGCTGCTGCTCGAGATAGGATGCCGCCTCGGGATCGCTCCCGTGACAGACGAAAGCGCAGCAGACCGACGCGGTCCCCGAATACTCGAAGAGCTCGGCCGCCTGTTCGGGATTGACGGCGAACATTATCGTTTCGGGCAGCTCGTATTCGCCCTGTCCGTCGGAGCCCGCGCCGTCGCGGTTGACGCCCCCGCCCGTCACCGTGGTGATGACCCTGAGGTACCGGAGAGCGGGGGGCGAGAAGGCGCGGATCTTGCTGCTCGTTACGTAGACGCTGACTATGTCGCCGTTCGTGAGCTGTCCGGAAAAGCCGTCGGCGAACGACGTGACGGCCACCGTCACGGCAAGCTCGCCCGGCGCGAGCCTGCGCAGGGCTCCTGCGGCGCTTACGGCGTCGGTGGTCAGTTTCGACGAGGTAACCCAGTCGCCCCGGACCATGTCGCACGAAGCGTACTTGCCCACAGCGTCCTTCACGTCGGTGAGGATGCCCTCGGGAAGTCCCGACTTCCCCACCCTGACCGTCTCAAGCATGTCGGCTCTCACCGGCTGCCCTTTTTCGACCGCGGCGAGAGTCCGCACGATCTCGACGGTCGCGTCGGCCCTGCGGGCGGCGAGCGGGATACCCACGAAAGATATAAGCATCGCGACGCCTATGCATATGATGCCTATCACGGTTCTGTTTTTCATATATAAAAAAATCCTCCCGGATCCGAAATGCAGGATGGCCGCGCCGGGGCGCAACGCCCCGGCGCCGTCCGGCGTACGCGGAGGAGATATTGCCGCCGCGTACATCCGGAAAACGGGAACTCACTCGGTATAGTTGAAGAGTTCCTTAACCTTCGCCGTGACGGTAGCGAAAACCGTGTCCTTCATGAGAGTATAGGTCAGCGTGAGCAGCAGCGCGCCTATGACGACGGCGATGAGTATCTTGATCGCCTCACCGACGTACGCTTCGCCTTTCTCTTCCGAAACGAGCTTCTCCGCCCCGGCTCCGGCTCGAACGGCGGTTTTTCTCATGAATCCTGTGATTTTCATCAGGATCAGTTCCGCTTTTTCGACGAGTTTGTTCATTTTTTGCTCTCCTTTTGTTAGTAATCGGTCAACATTTTGAGGTCTCGAATGCACTTGTTCACAATTTGTTAACCTCTTTGACATGAATTATACCACTTTAGAAATGGTTTGTCAACAGTTTTTCGCCAAAAAAGCGGTTTTTCTCCGAAAAAA
>CADCPG010000007.1 GCA_902803255.1 uncultured Ruminococcus sp.
ACGTCTCTCCCGGCCTCCGGAAGGACTCTCCTGAAACTGCCGGAAAGAGCACCGAAACACCTCCGGCAGCGTCAGGTTCAAACGCCGCGGAAGATCTTCGCAGGACAGCCGGCGGAGACATGACCGACGCGCCGGCGGGACCCGGCGGCGTCCGCGGCGCCGGTCCGGCGGACAGAAAGACAAGGATCCTGCGTGCCGTCGCGGCAGCGGCGCTCGCGCTGGCCGTAGTCGGCTCTCTGGTCTACATCGTCCTGAAGACCGTCGATTCCTTCAGGGTGCACGGCGCGGAGGACTTCGGGTTTCATGACCTGGTCTCTCCATGCGACGCCGACTCCGACGGCATCGACGACTTCGCCGACATGGTCGCAGGTGCGCGCGAGTACATCGCGACCGACCCCGTCTACAGGAGCGCGTATTTCGCCGGAGGCTATCCCGACGACGGCTCCGGAGTCTGCACCGACGTCATCTGGCACGCTTTCATGTCGGCGGGATACGTGCTCAAGGACATGGTCGACGCCGACATCGCCTCCGACCCCGGCGCCTACCCCGATCACTCCGACAGCAACATAGATTTCAGACGCGTGCGGAATCTCCGCGTGTTCTTCGAGCGGAACGCGCAGTCTCTCACGCTCTCGACGAAAGACCCGTCGCAGTGGATGCCGGGGGACATCGCGGTCTTCGACGGCCACATCGCGATCTGTTCCGACAAACGCAACGCGAAGGGCATCCCGTACCTCATCCACCACGGCAACGATATCGTCGGGGCCGTCGAGCACGACGACATGAGCCTGTTCGAGCCGGTCGGGCACTACAGATTCTACGGGAACGCAAACGATACGGAATGACCCGGGAGGGATCCTGAAATGATGATCATCGAAGGCCTGCTGCAGGCGATCGAAAAAAGAAAAGAGGAGTTTCTCCGCTTCTGGGAGGAGCTCTGCTGCATAGAGAGCCAGACGTGCGACAAGGCCGGCGTCGACGCGGCCGGCGAATATATCCGGAGATACGCGGCGTCGCGGGGCTGGAAGACCGAAGTGTTCCCGCAGGAGATCTCGGGAGACGTCACCGTCGTCACGATGAACCCCGGTTCGGCCGGAAAGAGCGTCGTCTTCTCCGGCCACCTCGACACCGTCCACCCGAAGGGACTGTTCGGCTGCCCGCCCGTCCGCACCGACAGGGAGGCCGACAGGATATACGGTCCCGGCGTGACCGACTGCAAGGGGGGCGTCGTTGCGTCGGTGCTGGCGATGACGGCGCTCGACGACCTGGGTTTCACCGGCCGGCCGGTGAAGCTCATACTCCAGACCGACGAGGAAGTGAGCAGCAGATACAGCGGGAAGGGCACCGTGAGACAGATGTGCGCCTCTGCCGCGGACGCCGCCGCTTTTCTCAACACCGAGGGATGCAAGACCGGAAAGGCGGTGCTCTGGAGGAAGGGGATCAGCAGATACAGGTTCGAAGTAACGGGTCGGGCGGCGCATTCGTCGCAGTGCTACAACGGCGTCAGCGCCATCCGCGAGGCCGCTTACAAGATCGCCGAACTCGAAAAATACAAGGACCCGGACGGAATGACCTGCAGCTGCGGGATGATATCGGGAGGCACCGCCGAGAACACGGTGCCCGAAAAGTGCACCTTCACGGCCGACATCCGCTTCGCAGACGCCCGGCAGATGGCCGACGGAGACCGGATCACAAATGAGATCGCCGCGAAACAGTTCGTGCCCGGAAGCAGCTGCACCGTCACTCTCGCCAGCAGAAGAGTCGCGATGACGAAAGAGAGCCGGAACTTCGATCTGCTCGAAAAAATGAACGGGATATACCGGGCGTACGGCCTGCCCGAGCTCGAGGCCGCCGGCAGCACGGGCGGCAGCGACGCCGCGGACGTGACATGCGCCGGCATACCCTGCATCGATTCGCTCGGCGTCGCGGGAGGCGGCATCCACTCGGCGAGGGAATACGCCCGCATCAGCTCGCTCGCCGAATCGGCGGCGCGGCTCGCGGCCGTCGCGGCGTCTCTTTAGACGGATAAACGAAACACACTGAATGAAAAGCAGGACCGCCGGACCCGGTTACGGGTCCTGTGCGGTCCTGCTTTTCGCATCGCTCCGCGCATTCGCGCGTGTGACTGTCTGTCAGCTTATCGATCTGTCTATCGAAAAACGCGTGATCTTTCTCGAGGTGTTCTTTATGAACTCGGTCTTTCTGATCTTCACCAGTCCGACCTTCTTGTACGGGGCCATCCGTCCGTTAGCGGCCTTAACGTTCTCGTTGAAGTAGTTCTGGATCTTCTCGTCGGTGTCGATGCCGTCCGCCTTCAGCTGTTCGTAGTCGGGATATATCTCGGCGACGATGACTTCCTTCTGCGGGTTGGACTTGCTCTCGCCGGCGTATACCACGACCTCAAGCACGCCTCTGATGCGGGACAGCTCGTTCTCGATCTCCTCGGGATAGACATTCTTGCCGTTGCTGAAGATGATGAGGTTCTTGAGTCTTCCGGTGATGTAGATCCAGCCGTCGCTGTCGAGGCGTCCGTAGTCACCGGTGTGGAAGAAGCCGTCCTTGTCGAAGACGGCGGCCGTCGCTTCGGGGTCCTTGTAGTAGCCGAGCATGACGTTCGGGCCCTTGACGCAGATCTCGCCCTCGCCGTTTTCGTCGGGATCGGCGATTTTTACCTCCTCACCGATGATAGGCGTTCCGACGCTGCCGTTCTTCTGCCACTCGTTTCGGTTGCAGGAGATGAGCGGGGCCGCCTCGGTGATGCCGTATCCGTTCAGGATGGTGATTCCGATGGCGTCGAAGAAATCGATGATGTCCTGGTTGAGGGCGGCGCCGCCGCATATGATCATCTCGAGGTTGCCTCCGAAGTTGTCGAGGACCTTCTTGAAGATCTTTCTCCTCATGTCGATGCCGGCTTTTCTCAGTCCGTTGGACAGTTTGATGCCCTTGCGGAGAGTGGCGGCCTCGCCGCTCTTCTCTGCCTGCGCCCAGATCCTTCGGTAGAGGGTCTCGACGAAGAGCGGAACGAAGATGAGATGGCGGGGCTTCTGCTCCTGCATCTCTCTCATGAGGTACTTGATACCCGAAGTGAGGTAAAGCTCGGATCCCTGGGAATAGTGACCGACGATATTAACGGTAGAACCGAAGGTGTGGTGCGGCGGGAGCAGCATCAGCGTCTTGGGGGTGATGTCGAAGTTGTACATGCCCTGGGTCATGTCGGAGACGATGTTCCTCGTGGAGAGCATAACGCCCTTGCCCTTGCCCGTCGTACCCGACGTGAACACTATCGACGCGAGCCTGTCGGTGTCGATCTCATAGTCGAAATACGATCTGTCGCCCGCACGGAGCTTCCCGTTGCCGGCGTCGGTCATGGCGTCGGTGTGAAGATCGCCTTCGACCGCCTCTCCGTTCATGCAGATGAAAAGCCCGGCTCCCGAACTCTCACGTATTACGGGGAGCTTCGCGGCGACCTCGGCTCCGTAGAACACGGCGGTGCACTCGGCTTTGGCTATCGTCGCGGCCAGGTCCTCGGCCGGCATCTCCTTGTCGAGAGGGACGGTCACGGCTCCGATCGCCATGAGAGAAAAATAAGTGTAGATCCATCCTTTGCTGCACGTCCCTATGATCGCGCACTTCTTATCGCGGAGACCCATCGAGATCTCCTCGGTACCGAGCGCCCTGACGTCGTCTCTTGCCTGCGTGTACGTCACATGGACGACCTTGTCATCGTTGGGATCGGTCTTGTAGGACAGCGCGTAGCTGTTCGGATGCTTTTCCGCGCACTGCTCGACCATATACCTGAAATCGGGGAATACGGTGGTCGTGTAAAGCGGATAATTTTTGCCTCTGTTCATTAAAGGGGCCTCCTTGAATGTATATGCAAACTGTCAGATTCCGTGCTGTTCGGGAAAACAGTCCGCGCGGTGCGGCGCGGCTTTCCGGCGTTCCTGGTGCTTCAAAACGCCAAATATAGAATAATATTTTACCATTTTCCTGAACCGATGTCAATGACGCGCTCGCGGTTTTTCCGGTTTTTGCCCCGTCCCGGCCGCTTTTTTTGTTTTTCTTCACACATTTTCTTAGAGATAAAAAAAGACATAAATGCTGCGGCGGAGAAGTCCC
>CADCPG010000008.1 GCA_902803255.1 uncultured Ruminococcus sp.
AAGTAGATGTAGTCGCGGAACCAGGAGGACAGCGAGATATGCCATCTGCGCCAGAACTCCTTGATCGAGCCCGAAATGTACGGCCGGTCGAAGTTCTGCATAAGACGTATGCCCATGACCCTCGCGCAGCCTATCGCTATGTCGGTGTATCCGGCGAAGTCGCAGTAGATCTGGAAGGCGAACATGACGGTCGCGATGACTATCCCGAGCCCGTTGGCGTTCTCGGGGTCGTTGTAGACCGAGTTGACGTAGGGGGCGAGCAGGTCGGCGACGGCAATCTTCTTGAAGAAACCGATGAGCATCATCCGCAGTCCGGCCGTCGTGTCGCTCCACTGCGGCCTGTAATCTGCGTGGAGCTGCGGCAGCAGGTTTTCGGGACGCTCGATCGGGCCGGCGACGAGCTGCGGGAAGAAGGATACGTAAAGCGCGTAATAGCCGAAATGCTTCTCGGCCGCGATGTTCCCGCGGTAGACGTCGATGACGTATGACAGCGTCTGGAAGGTGTAGAACGAGATGCCGACGGGCAGGATCAGATCGAGGATCAGCGGGTCGGACGGGGCCTTCCGGAAGATGTTGACGATGCCGGTCACCGAGCTCGACAGGAAGTTGAAGTACTTGAAGAAGAAGAGCACGCCGAGCGACGCCGCGAGCGTCAGCACGAGGAGCCATTTTTCCCTGCTTCCGTTGACGGTCTTTCCGTCGCCGGTACTGTGCTTCTCATGCTCCTTCTCGATGAGTATCGAGCTGAAATACGATACCGCGGTGGTGAATAGGATGAGGAAAACGAGTCTGGGATTCCACGATATGTAGAAATAGTAGCTCGCTATCAGCAGCGAGATCCACCTGTACCTGTGAGGCAGCAGGAAATGTATCAGCAGCACTGCCGGATAGAAGATCAGAAATTCGAACGAGTTGAATACCATGCGTCTCTCCCTCCCCTCAGATCAGCGCCGCGAGCAGCACCAGCATGAAGACCGGCAGCATTGCCTCGGTCCCCGCGCCGATGACGATCAGGTAGATGAAGAGAGCCGCGCCCGAGGCGGCGGCAAGCGCCGCCGCCGCGTATCTGTACGCCGGGCGAAGATCCTTCTTCCGTTTTAACACCGCCTCGGCCGCAAGGAAGAGCAGTGTGACTCCGAGCAGCACAGCGACGGGAATGATGTGGCTTAGGATTGTTTCCATAAAGAGGTCCTTTTCGGCTTCGTCCGGACTCAGCCGCCCTTCTTTAACTGAGCTATGATGTCTCTGCAGAGGTTCTGTGTCCTGATCGTCTGCCCGGCGGTGTTGATGTGCCAGTTCGAGTTGTAGGAGTACTCTCGGGCGAACTGGTAGTCGGCGGGCTTCGATATGATCGTGACGTGCAGATACTGCTTAACGGCATCGATGTAGGTCTGCTGGTCGGATCCGCCGTCGACCTGGGCCGCCTTGGTCAGGCAGGTCTTGACGACCGCGGGGAAGGTGAAGTATACCTTGGCTCCGGCAGCTTTGCACATGTCGTAGACGCGGTTGATCTCCTTGTTGTATGTGGAGTTCTTTATGTGCGCCGCGCCGGCGGAGTAGGTCTGCGAGCTGTATCCGCCTTTGTCGTCATAGCCCTGGAGAGTGGTGTTCCAGGACGACGTGGCACCGACCTTGCCAAGCGCGTAGTCGCCCCACGCGTTGACGGTGTCGGTGGTGAACGTCTCGTAGGGGCGTCTCTTGGCGCTTTCCTGCGACGAGTTGAACGAAGCGAAGGTCGAGAACAGATCGGGGTAGTGTCTCGTGTCGATATAGCTGATGTATTCGTACGCTCCCTCGACCATCGACCACTGGGTGTTTCCGTACCATCCGCTGTAGCCGAACTGGTTCTTGTATATCTCGGGAGCGACGACCAGGATGTCGCCGGGGTTGCAGAAGTGCGAGATGACCTCTATGAAGAACATCTGGCAGTTGTTGGCGTTCTGGCCGAAGTTGATGACGCTGTATTCGTAGCCGTTTTCCGCCATCAGCTGCTCCATCATCGGGGAGTTGAGGCCGTAAGCGACGTTCGAGCCGGCCACGACCATGATCTTCTTGCCTTTGGCGAGCTGCAGGTATTCCATCTTGACGCAGTATGTGCCGTTCCTTCCGGTGAGCGTCGTGGGGAAGTGAGCCGCCATGATCCGGAGCTCCGAGAATTCGGGGCAGTTCGTCACCCAGGTGTCGGGCATCGAAGTCACCGTGTCGTGGAGATAGAGCCGCTTGAACGACGGGCAGCCCAGCACCGCGGACGCAGAGACTTTCTTTACCGTCTTGGGTATGACAAGAGTCTCGATATCGCGCGAGGCGATGCAAGCGCCGGAAATGGCTGTGACGGGATATCCGTCGATATTCTCCGGGATAACGACAGTTTTGTCGTTGCCCTTGTAGGAGAGAACGGTTATCTGGTTGGAAGACCTGCTGTACGAGAAGTCGGACGCCGGGGTCTCGGGAACCCATACGCAGTAGAGAGATACGGCTCCCGACTCAGGCATTATGATGTTCCAGCCGGGGGCGTAGTATTTGCCGCTGCCGTCGGACGCGGTGTTGTATCCGAGCAGCTGATAGCCCTCTCTCGTAAAGTTGTTCTCGTCGGGAAGGGCGTTCGGGCAGCGGTACGGGATCTCGGTCTTGGGGGGCGCGGCCGAGTAGTTGACGGTGTGCGTCACGCGCTCGGTGCGCATAGCGCCGCTGTGCGTCGAGGCGTTCACTCCGCCGTTCGGATGGTAGTAGATGATCCACTGGCTGCTCGGAACCGTCACCGTCTCGGCCGGGTCGATGAAATTCGCGTATACGGTCATCGAAGAGGAGGCTGAGAACGAGTATACGGGGGAGGTCGATACGATCCTGCCGCCCGACGAATAGGGCTTGCCGACCGACCAGCCTCTGAAGCTGCTGTTGTTGGTGACGGCAGAGGCGCTGACGTTCGAGCCGGGAATATAGAATCCGCTTCCGCCCATGACGTAGCCGAGAGCGCTCTCGGACGAGAGGAATTCGATCTTTATCGCTGCCTTCTTATGGGCCTCGAATTCGATCTCGGTGTCCTCGAAGACCTCTCCCAGCCTGACGATGCCGTCCGTGTAGGTCGCGCCTCCGGTGACGTAGCCGAATTCATAACCGTTTTCCACGGTCACGGGGAATTCGGCGGACTCGCCCGATATGACGGTCACCGTCGTCTCGCCCGAAGCGAGCGACGCACCGTCCGAGAGCTTCAGCGTGACGGTGTATTTCCGCTGAGTGAAGTTCGCGAAGATCCGGGTGTCGCTGTCGAGAGTGAACATGTACTCCGGGTTCGACGTCAGCAGCTTGCCGCCGGCGGAGAGAGGATAGGTGACGGAGTATCCGTCGAAGGTGTAGCCCTTGTTGGTCTCCGCCTTCAGCATGACTTCGGTGCCTTCCCAGCCGCTGCTCTGAGCGGGGGATCTCTCGACCGTTCCGGCGTTCTTATCGGTCAGCGTGACGTCGAGCGAGTATTTTGCGAGCATCCTCGTGCCGATCTCGAGCACGGTGGGGCCGGTGACTCCGGTGACCGTGAGGAGGCCTCTGTCGAGCGTCGTGTTGTCGGGTATCGACGTGATCTCGAAGCCCTCTTTCTCCTCTATCACGAAGAAACCGCTCTTGCCGAGCGGCAGATCGATGACGGAGACCGACTTGTTGAGGATGCCGTCGTTCGGGAGCAGCGTCACCGGCGCCGAAGTGCGCAGGAAATTGGCATATACGGTGACGCTGTCGTTCGGCCTGTAGTTGAATATCTTCGATTCCGAGATGACCTCGCCGCCTTCTGAGGCCGGCTTGTCCGCCGTGTAGCTCACGAAGGAGAAATACTTCGCGGGCTCGGCGATAAGCACCGCCTCCTCGCCTTCGGTCATGACGGTCGGGGTGCAGACGACGGTTCCCGCGGCGTCTCCGGTGCCGTCGCCGTAGTCGGATACCGCCGTCTTTATCTTGCAGGTGCGGAGCGGCCGGCTCTCTATGATTACGGTCGAAGGGTAGCGGACGTCGGTAAGCTTTATCTTTCCGTCGGATATCTCGGCGCCTTCGGGCGCTATGATGCCGTCGAAGGTGTATCCTTCCTTAAGCGTGTACTCGAAGGTGACGTCGCTTCCGCCCGGAACGTATACGGGATTCTCGGAATCGACGGTTATACCGTCGGTCTCGGCAAGCAGGATCTTGATCATGTCCGGGTCGCTGCCGGTGTGCCGCCGCTCGATTCCGACTGCGTTCGATACCCTCTGAATGAGAGGGTACGCTCCGCATCCGGCGATCACGGCGGCGCAGACGGCGAGCAGGACGGCAAACAGAACGGCTGTCGCGATCCGGCCTGTCTTTTCCGTTTTGAATTTCATTTCCTGGTTGTTTATCGGGTGTATTGCCGTTCAGGTCTGATCTGAATGATATCTGAGAGGGTTATGCACGGGAAAATCCGATCAGGCGAGCTTGTCCATCTCTTCTCTGAAGGACTTGAGTTTGGAATCCCAGACCTTGGAGGAAGCTTTGAACTTGATGCTGGTCTCGCCCATGTTGGTGACGATGTCGCGGCAGGTCGAAAGGATCGACACGCCGTAGTTGCCGAGCATGAAGCCCATGTCGCAGTAGTAGGAGCCGCGGATGATGCCCAGCGTGGTGAGCGATTCGACGTCGCGGACGACCTGGCCCTGAATGAGGACTTCCATATAGTTCGGCATTACGCTCAGATACGACTCGTATGCGATGTCCTCGATGATCGCGCTGACATCGGCGGTGTTCTGGACCGACGCGGGTACCGCCATCGTGGCTCCTATGTTGGCCTGCATGTGCACGGCGTAGTTTTCCTGCTCCTCACTGGCCTTCGGGATCGGAAGGATGCCGAAGTCGGTCTCCTTGGAGCGCAGCCTTTCGGCGCACTTGAGGTTGCCGATCCAGAAGAGGGCGCGGTCGGAGGTGATGGCCTGTTCGGTCCAGTCCTCTCTGGCCTCGGTCGCGGTGCTGGTGCGGTCTACGAGGAACATTCCGTTCTCAACGGAGCAGAGGTCCTTGACGCCGTCGACGATGTCGTAGAACTGTTCGTCGACTACTCTGAGCTCGGGGTAGCCCTCTTCGTTGGCGGATACCATCTGGAAGCCGCTGCCGCTGATGAAGCAGTCGACGCAGAAGTTGTTGGCGATCATACCGAGCCTGTCGTCCTTGGTTATCTTCTGGTCGCCGTCGAGGTCGCCGGTGATGCCCTTGACGATGTCGCTCATGTATTTATAGGTCCACTTGCCGTCCTCCACGACCTTGTAGAGGTTGTCGACGTTGAAGTCTTTCGCGACCTTCTTGTTGAAGATGGCGCAGGGGGTCGCGCCGAACGCGTGGACGTTGGCGTCGGAATAGGCGAAGTAGTTTTTGTCCTTGAGGATGCTGCCGGAGAGGAGTCCGGAGTACCAGTAGGGCTTTTCAAGGTCTATCTTCGGCAGGTTGTCGAAGCTCTGGAGCATGCCGGTGACCGCCATGGTCATCGAATATGTCTGGTTGGCTTCGACAAGGTGATAGGACTCCTCGCCGCTCTTGTAAGACTTTTCGACCGTGTCCTTGATGGCGGAGTCGTAGTTGTAGTCGGCCTTGATTATGAGTTTGTGCTTTTCCTGGATCTTGACGTTGCGGTTGTATACGGCGTCGTTGAGCGTGCTGCCGTTGAGGGCCTCGGCCTTGAAGTCGAGGTTGGGCTCAAGCTCGTTGCCGTTGTAGAGGACGAGGAATTCGGCGTCGTTCCAGTTGAGCGGGGAAATACCGGGATCATAGGAGACTTCGGTTGACTCCTCGGGAGCGGCGGTATCGGCTCCGGAAGCCGCTGTCGACGTGGAGTCGGGCGTGCCGGTGCCGGGATTGCTGCAGGAGACAAGGAGCTCCGCGCCCAGCGCGAGGAGCAGCATCAGTGCGGTGACGAGTACGGCTTTGCCGCCGCGGTTTGTTCTTCTGGTTTTCATGTGTTTCGATTTCCTTTCCGAAAAACATTGATTTTTCAAATCGTGGGGTACGGCTCTCCCGCGCGCGATGCGCGGGAAACATTTAGCGATATATAAGATATTATACTATAAGTCCAACCGAATTGCAACAAATAAGAGATGTAAAAAAACAATATCCGCGCCGGGGAGTAAAAAAGGGCGCCCGGGAAACTGTACCGCGGGGCGGAAAATTGGCGCCCGGGGCGGGGAGGGGGCAGCCGGCGTTCGCGTCTGAAGCTCTGCCGCACGCTGCCCGGATGCCGGCCGTATCCGGCGGACTGATATCCTCTTTCAAGGGAAAAGAATCGGAGACAGGGGTTTGGCAGGATGAGCAGAAGAAAGGAGAAGGGAAAGGAAGTTCGGAACGGAATGCAGGGGAGCGGAAAAGATATTTCCCCCGCACCTGACGAAAACAGTTGAAAAAAGTAGCGTTTTGTG
>CADCPG010000009.1 GCA_902803255.1 uncultured Ruminococcus sp.
CGCCCTGATGGTGTCGATCGCCGCGAGGGCCTCGAGCTGCTTTGCCTTGGTGTAGAGGATCTCTCCCGCGGGGTCGGGCGGCAGCCGTGTCTCCGACGGATGATAGGGCAGCTCGAAGGTCCGGCAGCGGTCCGCGTTGTTGTGGACCTCGCGGACGTGCATGCCGTATACGAGGTCGTGGTTGTATCTTATCTGCAGGTACATCGGCAGAAGGGCGTCAGACGTGCTGAATATCGCGACTTCGGGGTCGACCGCCGTGTAGAAGGGCGTCGTGCCCCCCCAGCCGCCGTGGTGGCAGACCTGCAGGATGTCGCTCTTGAGATAATCTCCGTACATCGACAGCATTATCCCGCACGCGACCTCGTCGCAGTCGGCCGGCAGCAGCACGGTGTTCCCTCCGATATGCAGCCTTATGCACAGCGACGACGTGTTCCAGGTGTAGCCGTCGTTGAGGATCGAGAAATACTGCGACACGAGGTCGTCCTGCGTGTACAGCACCTCGACCTCCGCTCCGGGGAAGCGCAGCAGTTCGCCGGTGTGCAGCTTGCTGTATCCGGCGTTCGGGAAGACGTGATATACCGCCTCCTTCACCCTGCGGGTGTTCCAGGCCTCTCTGCTCGCCTCGGCGTCGGAGAGGGAGGGGAAGTTGCAGACGACCTCTTCGATCTCCACCTCGTCCGGGTACTTCGCGGCGATCTTGAGGAACGCGCCGGTGTGGTCGATATGCGTGTGGGAGAGGAACCAGCAGGCTACGACGGGCTTCCCGCCGCCGCACTGCTCTTTCATCGCGGCGAGGATCTTTTCGGCGTAGTCGCCGAGCTCCATGCCGCCGTCGACGACGATGAACCGTCCGTCGGTCAGGCGGAACACGTATCCCATGTTGCCCGCCCCGGAATCTTTGTTCAGGTATCTGGCCGTCTCCGAGAAGCGCGCTCCTATCACTGTCATGAGCGGCTTGACGTTCACCGCGGCCGAAGTCCCGCGGCTGCCGTGGATGCCGTGCATGTTGCGCGCGGGTTCCGCCAGCAGGCGGAGCGTGCTGTTGTGCGGAGTGAAGTAAACGTATGCCGAGACGCCGTCCTTCGTGTATCTCGCGAACAGATTGCCGCGGATGTCGGCGGTGTATCTCACGCCGAATCCGTTCTCTTCGAGCTTCGCGCGGTAGGCGGCGTACAGTCCGGGCGTCGCGCCGGTGAAGACGAGCTGGTCGCAGCCGTCGTGGCTCTGGCGGTACGCGCTGAGCTTCAGCCCGACGGGCGCGGGGACCGATCCCAGGCACCCCGGTATGCGGTCGCGGCTTCCGTCGATGCCGGCGCCAATGACGACGGTCCCTGCGGCCGTGTCGTACGACATCGAGCTCAATATCCGGGAAACGGCAGCCGCAAACGGATAGCCGGTCACCGAAGCGACGGCCAGCCTTTTCCCTTCGAGCCTGCACAGGACGTCGCCGCAGCTTCCGATTTCCGCGTATGCCGCGTCGCTTTCGGGCAGGCCGGTCCTTCCTATCAGTATCCCCGCGGCGCCGTCAGGGAGTTTTCCGTCGCAGACGCGGAGCGGACGTACGCCGGAGATATCCTCTATGCCGCCGCAGAGAGCCTCCGCCGCGGCGAATTCATAGGCCGTTATGTCGGGCGGGAACGCCACGGCGAGCGGAGCGTCCGCAGTGTGGGGAAGTATGATGTTTCGTCCGGAGCTGCCGATTGACATTTGTTTCTCTTCCATTTTAACTCCAGGTGTTTCCGGCGGTCAGATCCCAAGCGGAGGCTTTACCCAGCTTTTGGTGCTCTCGCCCGCCGAATAGATATCGCACAGTTCGCGCATCGCGCGCTGGGCGATCTCCGAGCGGAGCGGTATGCCGTCGCAGGAGACGAGTTCGCGGTCGATCACCGCGCGCAGGTACCACAGTCTGAACTTCCAGCCCTTCGCGATCTTCTCCGGCAGCAGGGTGCTGTATTTGCAGAAAACGGAGTAGATGTGTCCGGCGTCCGCGGGATCGGCGATCTCGTAGCGTACCGGGCATGTGCCGGCCCTCTTCCTTGCCAGCGTGTTTTCGCTGCGGAGTATCGCGCCGGTCAGTTCGTCGAGCGCCGCGCCAAAGACGCAGAACTCGTATCTCACGTATGAGCGGACGGCGTCGGCGGCGTTCGGGTAGAGACCCGAATAGTATGTAAGCGTCAGATATTTGTTCACGTCCTCGAATATCCCCTCGGAATAGGGGTATCCGCCGGAATACAGGCTTCCGGTCTGCGCGTTGGTGCGGTCGAGGAAGCCGGGCAGCGCGGAGGCGCCGAAGCCGCCCCAGGGGGAGCAGGAATACATGCTTATCTCGGGGAAATCGACCAGCTTTATCCCGTCGGGGATGCCTTTTTCGCGAAGGACGCCGGGCATCTCGCCGTTGAAGAAGAAGGACATGACGTATTCGACGCCGGAGAGGGTGCCGTCGGTCATGTGCGGGTAGAAGGCCTCCCATTCTCCGGGATGGAACCTGTCAAAGTACCAGGTCGAAAGGATGATGCCGGCATCCGGCCAGAATTCCCTTATGAGGCCGGTGAAGGGCGGCAGGAGGCGCAGGAATCCGTTCGCGCCCCACGGGGAGCACTTTTCGCAGGTGCAGCCGCCCTGGTCGTACGGCCAGTAGCTGACGTATCTTATGTCGAGGTCGGCAAAGCGCTCGAGCATGGCGCGGCGCTCGGCGAGTATCTCCCTGATCCCTCCCGGCTTCGACGGGCATATCTCGACGTGATAGTGGTCGCCGGGAGCCTTCGTATATCCGTTCTGCGCGGTCCATTCGGCGCGCAGGTTCTCCGGTGACGACGAAAATGCCTCGTTTGCGAGCATGGTGAACGCCCCCGCGATCCCTATGCGGTTCGCGTACTTCAGCATCGCGCGCAGGCGCTCCGCGAGCTCTTCGGCCCCGGGGTCGTCCATCGACGCGAAATGGTGCATGTCGAACCAGACGAACAGGGTGTTGCAGCCGCGCAGGGCAAGGTCCTCTATGACCTCATACACCTTCTCTATGGGGGCGTCGTGATAGAAATTGTGGAAATGAGTGGCGAAATACATGCCGCGCAGCGGCTTTGCCGGGGTGAAATCTATCTTTCCGGTAAAAGGCTCGAATCCGCCCTCGCCGTCGAACGACGACTCGGCGAGAAAGCGCCCGAGACCGGCGAAGAGCGAAAGATCCGACTCTCCCCTGATCACGGCGACGTTCGGGCCGGCCTCGATGACATATCTCCCGCCGGAAAGCGACGGGTCGGTATACACGACGGCGGAGTATCCTCCGGCGTCGGCCGGGACCGAGCGGAGATCCGCATGGCGGCGGAACGCCGCGTCGAGGATCGAGAAGGCGTCGGGGCTCATCCCCGAGTTCACTACTTTGAGAGATCTTTTTTCCATGAGTCTTTCCTGCCTTGCGTGTTTTGTCCGTCAGGTGCGGGGCATTTCACGGTTTATGTCTATTCTCCGGCGGGGGCCTTGATCCACCATCCCGTCTGAGAGTCGGCGAATATGATCCTGTTGACCTCGCGCATCGCCTCCTGACAGATATCCGAGCGGAGAGGATATCCGCCGCAGCGCGCGATCTCGCGGTCGATGACCGACCGCAGATACCACATGCGGAACTTGTACCCCAGCCTTATGCCGTCGGGAAGCATCTTATCGTATCTCGAGAATATCTCATAGACTTTCTCCGTCTGCGAGGTATCCCGTATGTCGAACCTCAGCGGCACGCTGTCCGGCACCCGCGCCCGGGATAGTCCGGTCTCCGACAGGAGCACGGCGTCTGTCAGTTCGTCGGCCGCTTCGCCGTACGCGCAGAACTCGTATCTGACGTACGCCCGGACGGCATCGCGCGGGTCGGGGAAGCGCCCCGAGTAGTAAGACAGCGTGATATACTTGTTGACATCCTCGAATATCCCCTCGGAATATGGGAAACCTCCGCTGTAGAGAGAGCCGGTCCCGGCGTTCGTCCTGCCGAGGAAACCGGGCAGGGCGGAGGCTCCGAATCCTCCCCATGGTGTGCACGAATACATGCTGATCTCGGGGAAGTCGAGCAGTTTTATGCCCTTCGGGAAGCCCTTCTTTTTCAGCACCTCCGGCATCTCGCCGCGGAAGAAGAAGGAGAGAATGTAATCGGCGCCGTCGAGCGAGCCGTCGGTCAGGTGCGGGTAGAAAGCCTCCCACTCCCCCGGGTAGAACCTGTCGAAATACCAGGTCGAAACGATGAACCGCGCAGCCGGGAAGTACCCTGAAACGAGATCCCTCACGTGCGGGAAGAGCTTCACGAAACCGTTCGCGCCCCAGGGTGCGCAGTCTCTGCAGGTGCAGCCGCCCTCGTCGTAGGGCCAGTACTGGAAATAGGCTATGTCAAGTCCGGCGAAGAGTTCGAGCATCTCGCGGCGCTCGCGCAGTATCTCTTCCGTGCCTCCCGGCTTCGACGGGCAGATCTCGAGGTGAAAGTGGTCGCGGGGCGGAGACGTGTAGCCGTTCTGTGCGGTCCATTCCGCCCGGAGGCCTGCCGGCGACGACGAGAACGCCTCGTTCGCGTTCATCGTGAAGGCTCCCTTTATACCTATCGAGTTCGCGTGGGAGAGGATGAGTCTGAGCCTCTCCGCAAGGCTCACGGCGGCCGGCTCGTCCGCGGAGGCGAAATGGTGCATGTCGAACCAGACCATGAGCGCGTTGCAGCCGCGCATGGCGAGGTCCCCGATGACATCGTAAACCTTCTCGATCGGAGCGGCGTGGTAGAAATTGTGGAAATGGGTGGCGAAATACATGCCGCGCAGCGGACGCGCGGGGGTGAAGTCTATCCTCCCCGCGAAGGGCTCGAAGCCCCCTCTGCCGTCAAAGCGCGACTCCTCGAGGAACCGTCCGGTGCCGGCGAAGACGGCGGCGGTGTCGGCGGCTGAGATGACGGCGCGGCAGCCGTCGGACTCTATGATATATCTACCCTCGTGAGGCAA
>CADCPG010000010.1 GCA_902803255.1 uncultured Ruminococcus sp.
ACGACGACCTACAAGATGGCGATCTTCAACTACCTGGGCACGAACGGGGGCATCGCCTCCTTCATCGGCGGCGACAACCCGCTGACCGTCATAAACGTCCCCGACAACCCGCAGGACAGGAGCATACTGATACTCAAGGATTCCTACGCCGACCAGTTCACCCCCTTCCTCATCGAGAACTACGGCAACATCTACGTCGTCGATCCCCGCTACAACGCCACGACGAAGCTCTACGACCAGTTCCGCGACGTCGAGCTCGACGACATACTCTTCATGAACAACCTCCAGGTCGCCAACAGCGCCTACTGGGCGAAGGCATACCTGAGGCTCGTGGGAGTGCAGTGAGGCGCGGCGCCGGTATTACCGGCACCGGGCCGGAAAGCAGGACACTGATTTGGCCGAAAAGAAAAAAAGAAGGCGCATAGGGCCGAAAAAATACGTTCCCCTGCGCTTCGCGCTGGCTATATCGCTGACGATACTCGAGACGCTGGCGGTCGCGGCGCTGATCGTATATCTCACGGTGCTGGTTCCCCAGCTGTGGATAGCGGTGTGGATCACCACCTTCGTCGTCGTGATGATGATAGTCAACTCGGACGACAAGCCCGACTACAAGCTCACCTGGTCTCTCGTCGTGATAGGGCTGCCGATCGTCGGGTTCGTGATCTATTTCATGTACTATTCGCGCGAGCTGCCCAAAAAGCACCAGAAACGGCTCAAGAAGCTGCGGGACCTCGACATACTCGACGACAGCGCCGAGTTTGAAGAGCTGAAAAAGGAGGACATATACGCCTACCGCCAGGCGCTGGTCCTCGGAAAGATCGCCGACACGCACCTCTACCGCGACACCGCGACCGAGTTCTTCGACTCGGGCGAAGCTTGCTGGGCCGCGATCCTCTCCGACCTCATGAAGGCCGAAAAATACATACTCATCGAGTTCTTCATCATCGACGAGGGCGAGCTCTGGGACGCCGTGCTCGACCTGCTGAAGCGCAAGATCGCCGCCGGCGTCAGGGTCAGGCTCATATACGACGACATCGGCTGCATGCGCACGATCCCCGGCAACGCGTACCGCAAGCTGCGCGAGATCGGGATCGACTGCGTACCCTTCGCGATGCTCCGCGGGCAGGCGAACAACGAGGTCAACAACCGCAGCCACCGCAAGATCGTCGTGATCGACGGAAAGGTCGCGTACACCGGCGGCATCAACATCGCCGACGAATACGTGAACATCATACAGCGCTTCGGCCACTGGAAGGACGTCGGAATAAAACTCACCGGCGGCGCGGTCAGGGAGATGATCAAGCTCTTTCTCATCGACTACGCCATGAGCTCGCCCGACACCCCCGACTTCTCCGAGCTCGAAGCTCCGCTGAAGGCGGAGCCCGACGGCTGGGTGATGCCCTTCGGAAGCGGCCCGAAGCCGGTATACAAAAACAACGTCGGCGCCGCCGTCATAATGAACATGCTCGACCAGGCGAAGGACTACGTCTACATCACGACGCCCTACCTGATCATAGACAACGTCATGACCGAGACGATAGAGAACGCGGCGAGGCGCGGGATCGACGTCCGCATCATAACGCCGCACGTGCCCGACAAAAAGATCGTTTTCACGATGACGCGCTCGAGCTACCGCAGGCTGATGAAGGCGGGAGTGAAGATCTTCGAGTACGAACCCGGGTTCCTCCACGAGAAGCTATACATTTCCGACGACACCACCGCAATGACGGGCAGCATAAACCTCGACTACCGCAGCCTCGTCCACCACTTCGAGGACGGGGTCTGGCTCTACAGGAACAGCAGCATCGCCGACATGAAAAAAGATTTCCTCGCCGTACAGAACGCGAGCATTCCGATCGGCGAGGATACCATAAAGGACAATCTCAGAAGCAGGATCGTGCGCGACCTGGTGAGGATCTTCTCACCGCTTCTGTGAAGAGTCTATATATGCGCAGGCAGCTATCGCGGCCGCGGCTCCGTCCGCGGCCGCCGTTGTTATCTGGCGGACCGCTTTGCGGCGGCAGTCGCCCGCGGCGAATATGCCGGGGGTGGAGGTGCGGGTGTCCTCGCCGGCGTCGATGTAGCCCGCGGCGTCGAGGGCGGCGACTCCGGCGAAGCGGCCGTTCGCAGGCGCGAGACCTATGGCTACGAAGCAGCCGTCGATCTCAAGCTCGCCCGTCTCGCCCTGCCCCGACGGTGCGCCGGGAGCCGGAGCCAGCTTCAGGGCGCGGAGCGCGCCCTTTCCGTCGGTCAGATATCCCGACACGACGGTGTTGTATATTACCCGGACGTTGCCGTGCGAGAGGAGGGCGTCGGCCGACGCCTGCTCTCCGGTGAGGAAGGGCAGGTTCTGGATCACGGTGACGCGGGAGCAGGTCTCGGCAAGGAGATTTGCCTCGACGAGCGCCGAGTTGCCTCCGCCGATCACGGCGACGTGCCTGTCCCTGTAGAAAGCGCCGTCGCAGACCGCGCAGAAGGAGATGCCGTTCCCGACGAGTTCGTCTTCGCCCTGCAGCCCCAGGCGCCTGTGGGCCGCCCCGGCGGCGATCACGACGGCCAGGCAGTCATATTCCGTACCGTCGGCCGTGACGGTGAAGACGCCGTCGCGGACTGTTACCGACTCCGCCTCGGCCGGCTCGATCTCGGCTCCGAGAGCGATGGCCTGCGAGACCATCAGATCGGCGAGTTCGTTTCCCGAGACCGACTCGAAGCCGGGGTAGTTCTCGATCTTCGGCGAGAAGGTCATCTGCCCGCCGAAGGTCGATTTTTCGATCACCAGCACGCTCTTCCCCGCCCTGCGGGCGTAGATAGCGGCCGTGAGGCCGGCGGGGCCGGCCCCGATAATGATTATGTCGTACATAGGGAACTCAGCCGAGCGACGCGATGAATTCCTTGACGCCGCCGATGTCGGCATACTTCGTGACCTCTCCGTTCTCGAAGGACAGGAGGGTGGGAGCCTGTCTCGTGTCGTACTTCAGCGCGAAGTCGGGATCGTCCTCGTAGTAGACCTTTTCGAACTCGACGCCGGCCTTCTCAAGCAGCTGCGCGGAGATCTTGCACTTCGGGCAGGTCTTGGTGGCGAAGAGCACGATCCTGTCGGTCATATCGGCCGGCGGATCCATGACTCTGGTGTAGGAGCAGGAGCAGGCCTCCTCTTCCTCTTCGCGGGCAATGCCGTGCAAGCTGTTCGAATAGTCCGCCATCGAATGCTCGACGTTGTATTCCCTGCGCTGCCTGTACTCCTGGGCCTTGCCGTCGTTCCAGTTCTGGACCGGGCGGTAGTAACCGGTTATGCGGCTGTAGACTTCGGCGTCGCGGCCGCAGATCGGGCACTTGAAGTGCTCGCCGGCGATATATCCGTGATCGGCGCAGACCGAATAGGTGGGCGAGATAGTGTAGTAAGGCAGTTTGTAGTTCTCGGCGATCTTGCGTACGAGCGTAGCGGATGCGCGCCAGTCGGGCAGCTTCTCGCCGAGGAAGGTGTGGAACACCGTTCCGGAGGTGTAGAGGGTCTGGAGTTCGTCCTGGATGTCGAGGGCCGAGAAGACGTCCTCGGTGAAGCCCACGGGCAGGTGAGAGCTGTTGGTGTAATAGGGGGGCTCGCCTTCCGACGCCGTGATGATGTCGGGATAGCGGGCCTTGTCGTGCTTGGCGAGCCTGTAGGAGGTCGACTCTGCGGGAGTTGCCTCGAGGTTGAAGAGGTCGCCGTACTTCTCCTGATAGTCGGAGAGGCGCTCGCGCATGTGGTTGAGCACGTCCTTCGTGAATTCCTGGGCGCGTTTGTCGGTCATGTCGCAGCGGAGCCACTTCGCGTTCAGGCAGGCCTCGTTCATGCCGACGAGACCGATCGTCGAGAAGTGGTTGGCGAAGGTGCCGAGGTATCTCTTGGTGTAGGGGTAAAGTCCCTCGTTCAGGAGCCTCGTTATGACCTTGCGCTTGACGTCGAGCGAGCGCGCCGCGATGTCCATCATCCTGTCGAGACGGCGGTAGAAGTCGGCCTCGTCAGCCGCCAGGTACCCGATACGGGGCATGTTGATCGTCACGACGCCGATCGAGCCGGTGCTCTCGCCGCTTCCGAAGAAGCCGCCGGATTTCTTTCTCAGCTCGCGGAGGTCGAGGCGCAGACGGCAGCACATCGAGCGGACGTCGCTCGGCTCCATATCGGAGTTGATGTAGTTCGAGAAGTAGGGCGTGCCGTACTTCGAGGTCATCTCAAAGAGCAGTCTGTTGTTCTCGGTCTCGGTCCAGTCGAAATCGCGGGTGATGGAGTAGGTGGGGATGGGGTACTGGAAGCCGCGGCCGTTGGCGTCGCCCTCGATCATGATCTCGATGAAGGCCTTGTTGACCATGTCC
>CADCPG010000011.1 GCA_902803255.1 uncultured Ruminococcus sp.
CCGTCGCCGCCCGACCCCCGGAATACCGCCTTCGACAGTATCACGGCAGGGTCGGCGTCGGACCGGCAGCCGAACGAGGCGCGGGAGCGGAGGACCTCCGTGCCGTCGACGGGCGCACCCGCCTCGAGCTTTCGGCAGGGCCGCGGGACGACCTCGCTTATCTCCGCGTGCGAGAGCACCGACGGCCTGCAGCCCTCTTCCGCAGGTCTGTCCGCGCGTCTGCCGTCGCAGAGGAAGCCTGCGCCTGTCTGTGACGTGATCACGCGTCCGCGGCGGTGCAGATAGCTGTCCGAGCGTTTCGACGGCGTACGGGGCCCGGAGGAGGCTTCAGGAAGGCATACGCCGTCCTCGTACAGTGCGAAGGCAGCGTAGGCGTGAGGATGCCGCACGTGTGTCAGCGAGTCTATCCCCGAGTGCCAGGCCCGGATAAGGAGGCTGTCGCCGGGTCTTAAGTCGGGCCTGTATTCGTCGTAGACGGCCCTGCCCGGGAAGTCGGAGTACTGGCCGAAGCCCGCGAGTTTTCCGTTTATGAAAATGTTGTAGTCGGTGTCGCATGCGATGCGTACCGAATACGAGTGACCTTCGCGGAAGATCCCTCCGTCCGGGACCGGAAAGAAGTCAGCGTATTCGTCGTCGGGTGACGGCGCGTCGCCGTCACCCCCGGCTTCGCCGCCGACCCACACGGGCAGGCAGGGAAGGGAGCCGGAGAGCGGAGCGAAGCGGGAGGCGGCGGATATGTCGAGTACCGGTATGCCGCGCTTCGCCGCGTATGCCGCGGTGTACCCGGTCCCGCCGTCGGTAAAGCCGTCGTGAAGATAAGCGACGCACAGGTCGGCGGCGTCGGCCATGGCCCTGTTGCGCATATGCATGACTCCCCTGAAATAGTGGGGGGAAAGCACGGTCTTCTCGTCGGCTGACTCGTATATCCTTCTGTAGCGCTCCCTGTCGGGCAGGCTCCAGTGCGCGTCCTGGCCGGCGCAGGGAAGGATCAGACGCAGCGATATACCGGTCAGCTCCTTTTTCGCCCGGAGGACGGCCTCGGCGGCAAGCGTGTCGAATCCCAGTGCCCCTCCGGTGATGAATGTCGCGGTACCGTGCTCCTCCGCCAGTTCGCGGATAAGGAGCGACAGACTGAATATGATCCCGTTCGCCTCGTCGGGGTCGGATCCCGCCTCACGCGGGCCGGTGAACATGACCGACAAAAACTTCCCGTCCGGGATGTCATTCTCACCGCCTGTACCGGGTATGCGCAGTTCTTCGATCGGCATCGCCTGTTTTCTCCTTCTCATAATATCTCTCTCAGATTCGTTTTTGAAAAACGGCGGAAGACATATGACAGTCTTCCGCCGTTATTGTCAGTCCAGCCCGGCTCAGCCGAGTTTGGCCTGGTTGACCTTTATACCCGGGCCCATGGTGGTCGCGAGTACGCAGCTCTTGATATACTGGCCCTTGGCCGATGCCGGCTTGGCCTTGATGACCGCTCCGATGAGGGTGTCGAAGTTCTCCTTCAGCTTGTCGGCGCCGAACGAGACCTTGCCGATCGGGCAGTGGATGATGTTGGTCTTGTCGAGTCTGTACTCGATCTTACCGGCCTTGGCTTCTCTGACGGCTCTGGCGACGTCTGGCGTCACAGTTCCGTTCTTGGGAGAGGGCATGAGGCCCTTCGGGCCGAGGATCTTGCCGAGACGTCCGATGACGCCCATCATGTCGGGAGAAGCTATCACGACGTCAAAGTCGAGCCAGCCTTCCTTCTGGATCTTTTCGACGTAATCCATACCGCCGGCGTAGTCGGCTCCGGCGTCGAGGGCGAGCTGGATCTTGTCGTCCTTGGCGAAGACGAGCGTCTTCACCGTCTTGCCCGTTCCGTTGGGGAGAACGACGGCGCCTCTGACCTGCTGGTCGGCATGGCGCGAGTCGACGCCCAGTCTCACGTGTATCTCGACGGTCTCGTCGAATTTGGCCTTGGCTGTCTGGCAGATGAGCGATACCGCCTCGGCGGGCTCGTACTGCCTGCTCTTGTCGAAGAGCTTTGTGCTTTCGATATATTTCTTACCCTTAGACATTTTGATTGCCTCCTGTACCTAAATCAGTCCTCGACGGTAATGCCCATCGAACGGGCCGTACCGGCGATCATGCTCATGGCGGCTTCGATCGACGCCGCGTTGAGGTCGGGCATCTTGGTCTCGGCAATCTTCTTTACCTGTTCACGGGTGAGTTTGGCGACCTTCGTCTTGTTCGGGACGCCCGATCCCTTTTCGATGCCGGCGGCCTTGAGGATGAGCACGGGCGCCGGAGGGGTCTTGGTGATGAATGTGAACGAACGGTCGGCGTAAACGGTGATGACCACCGGGATGATGAGGCCGATGTCGTTCTTTGTTCTCTCGTTGAATTCCTTGGTGAATACCGGAATGGCGACGCCGTACTGGCCGAGAGCGGGGCCTACGGGCGGCTGGGGAGTCGCTTTTCCTGCGGGCAGCTGAAGTTTGATGTAGCCCAGTATCTTCTTTGCCATAGTTTAAAATACCTCCATGTGGTTATTGGCGGAAGCGCCCTGGCCGGGCGGACTTCCTCCCACTTATTTGGCCGGATAGATGTACTCGGTCTCGAGTTCTATCGGGATGTCGCGGCGTCCGCGCTTTATCATCACGGAAGCCTTGGAAAGGTCGTCGGTGATCGAACTGACGATGCCTGAGTATCCGTCGAAAACGCCGCCGCGTATCTCCACGCTGTCTCCGACGGCGAACTTGAGTTCGCGGACGGGGGCGGTATCCACTGCCGCGTCCCCTTCGAGCCCGAGGTCTGCCACTTCGGTGTCGGTGAGCGGTGTGGGGCGTGAACCGGGTCCTACGAATCCGGTGCAGCCGGTGATGTTCCTGACGACGTGCCAGGTCTCGTCGGTCATGACCATTTTCACCAGTACGTATCCGGGAAAGAGCTTGTGCTCGACCTCGACCTCCTTGTCGCCCTTCTTCTCGAGTTTGCGCTCGATCGGCACGACGACCTTCGAGATCATCTCCCCGAGACCGCGGTTCGACACGGTGTTCTGGATGCTGATCATGACTTTGTTTTCGTAGCCGGAATAGGTGTGTATCACATACCACCGCATCCCGACGTTCATTTCATTGATATCGCTCATGGTAGGTCAGCTTGCGCTTACGCTGCCCGTGATCAGGTTCGTTATGCTCGAGAAGCCTCTTGAGAAGACTACGTCAAGGATTCCGATGGCGATCGCGAACGCGAGGGCCACGACGATAACAACGATGGTGTTCTTCTTCACGTCGCGGGCGGGAGACCAGACGATCTTCTTGAGCTCGCTCCTGTATTCCTTGAAGAACTTCTTAACGCGCTCGCGGAATTTGACGTTGAAGAGATAGAGAAGCAGAAGCACGATGACGGCTACGCCGATGACGCCGATGGTGATGATCAGATCCCAGTTGAGACCTTTCTTTTCGGTGTCGGTACCGGTACCGGTCGTGACCGTTCCGCTTCCGGCGGGTTCGGTCGTCTCGGGCTCTGTCCCCGTCGCTTCCGTCTCCCCGGCTTCGGCCGCCGCGGTCGTTTCGGCCTCCGTATCGGCGGCGCATACCGTCGACGCGGCGCAGAAGAGCGCGAAGACCAGCGCAAGGACTGCGAAGAGCGATGTGAGTTTAGTAAGTCTGACTGCTGTCATTCCGGCCGTCCTCACTTGGATTCTCTGTGGACTGTGTGCTTGCGGCAGAACTTGCAGTACTTTTTGAGCTCAAGCCTGTCGGGCGTGTTTTTCTTGTTTTTCTTCGTGTCGTAGTTGCGCTGTTTGCATTCGGAGCATACGAGCGTGACCTTGACTCTTTGATCGTTTGCCATTTTCGGCGGCACCTCCTGTTTATCGATATTTGACGCTTTCCCGGAATGCGGTCGGCGTCCTACCTCCCTCCGGCGGCATTCGGCGCACAAGCGCGGGCAGAACGGCTCTCACGGGTCCGCGGAAGGCCTTGCGGCGCTCCCTGGGACACACAAAAAAAGCCCTGCCGACAGAGGTAGTGATATTATACCGCTTTTGATCTTTCGTGTCAAGTGTTTTTTCGCTCCCGACGCGTTTTTTTTCGGGTTTCTCCCGGAAAAACGGCCTTTTTCCGGCGGAGCGGAGGAGGTCGCCCCGGGATCTACCGTCTACGGTCTCCCGCTCTCTGCCAGGCCGGCCCCGGAGTTTCCGTCCGGAAAGTATTGACTTTGGATAAAAAGAGTTGTATAATAATACATCTCTGTCCGGCCGCCTGTGCGCGCCGTGAGAGCGAAGCAAAAAAACGGGAGACAGCAAAAAGCAATATGATGACGCCGCCGGCCGGGAGATGAGATCCCCCCGCGCGACGGAAGGAACGGAGCGGATATCAATGGAAAACGAAAACAGACTGAAGAGGACAAGGATAGGGGAGATAGTCCCCGGAACAAGGGTGAAGATCGCCGGATTCATCGAGAATCTCCGCAACAAGCGGACGATGGCCTTCATCGTCGTGCGCGACATCACCGGCAAGATCCAGGTGACGCTCGTCAAGGAGGAGCACCCGGAGCTCGCCGCGATAGTCGACGAAATGACGCTCGACTCGGTGATCACCGTGACCGGACAGGCCGTCGCGAACGACTACGTCAAGCTCGGCGGCATAGAGATCCTCCCCGAGGAGATAAAGATAGAGTCGGTCGCCGACGCCCTTCCGATCAAGGAGGATTCGGCCATCGATTCCCGTCTCGACTACAG
>CADCPG010000012.1 GCA_902803255.1 uncultured Ruminococcus sp.
CAAGAGAGCCGAGACATCGGGGACGAAGCGCACCTTCGGAGAGGAGCTGCTGTTCGCCTTCCACCTGATCTTCCACCCGTTCGACGGTTACTGGGACCTCAAGCACGAGAAGCGCGGATCGGTAAGAGCGGCGCTGGTCTATCTGGCGCTCGCCATCCTCGCCGTCTTCTACCAGGAGATCGGTTCGGGCTATCTGGTCAATCCCCAGGGCAACTATTCGGGATTTGCCTGGAGCGCGATGGGCGTTATCGTGCCCTTCCTGCTCTGGGTAGTCGGCAACTGGTGCCTCACGACGCTGTTCGACGGTGAAGGGAACTTCAAGGACATCTTCGTGGCGACCGCCTACGCGCTGGTCCCGATCCCGCTGGCTCTCATCCCCACGACGCTCTTCTCGAACATCGCGCTCAAACAGGAGCTCGACATAATCTCGTTCATCAACACCGTCGCTCTGATCTGGGCGTTCCTCCTGATCTTCGTCGGAATGATGGTTACGCACGATTATACAATAGGAAAGAACTTTATCACAACGATCGGCACGATCGTCGCAATGGCTTTCATTATGTTCGTCGCGATACTCTTCACGACCCTCGTCGGAAAGATCGTGAGCTTCATCACGAACATATTCGTCGAGATCAACTACCGACTGTAAAGCGAGAAGGAGAATGATATGAAAAAAGTATTTATATACGCTCTGACCGTTCTTCTGCTCGTCAGTATGCTGGCTGTCGACGCCGGAGCGTACGCGGTCGACCTCATATTCGAAGTCGATTCACAGACCAAAAAGCCCACCGACGAGATCGACTACGAAGCGACCGTAGCCCAGTACCTCTCGCTCGAATTCGCCACCGCCGAGGAAAAACTCGAGACGATGGAGATGATGATGGAGAAGGACGGCTACCAGCTGTGGGTAGACGAACTCACCGGCGAGGTCGCCACCAAAGACCTGGCCTCGGGTCAGATCCTCTTCTCGAACCCCTACGACATAGGAGCCGCGTACCCCGCAAAGAAGGGCCCGTCGGATTCGACCAAGAAGAAGATCATGTCCCAGGTCATGATCCGTTACGTTGACAACGACACCGAAAAGGAATTCTATTCCTTCGAAGAGTCGGCTATGCGCGGACAGATCAAGATCAAGAACATCAAGAACGGTATAAGAGTCGAGTACAGCATCGGACGCGAGGAGACCAGAATGCTGGTCCCGAAGGTCATCGAGAGGGAAAGATTCGAGACCGTCATACTCGATTCCTTCGCGGCCGAGATCAACGAGATCTCCGCCGAGTCCGGACTCGTCCAGATCGAATGGAGAGACTACAACCAGCTCACAAAGCGCACCCAGGCGATCTACGATTCGGGCAACTCGCTCTGGTTCAACTTCAACCAGCTGCGCGCCTACTATCTGCTGAAGGCGGCAGACAACTGCGCCACAGCACGTGAAAAAGCTTCTCTGTACGCCGCTTATCCGATCTGCAAGAAGATGGACGTCTACGTGTTCGCCACCGACTCCACCAACACAGAGACGATGAGGATAGAGAACTACATCAAGACCTATGTCCCGACATACACCTACGAGCAGCTCGAATACGATCACAACATAACCGAGTACGAAGGCTCCGACAAGAACCCCGCGCTCTTCAAGATGGCCCTCGAGTATTCGCTCGACAAATGGGGCATGACCGTCAGACTTCCCGTCAACGGCCTGCGTTTCGATGAATCGCTCTATCAGCTGGTCTACATCAGCGTCCTGCCTTACATGGGCGCCGGAGGCAACTACCTCCTCGGCAAGAGCGACGAGAAATTCACCGGATTCAACTTCTTCCCCGACGGATCGGGCACTCTCTTCCGCCACGAAGACCTTGCGACCGGCAACACCACGACCATCAACGCAAAAGTCTACGGCATGGACTTCGCGTACAACAACATCACCGGTTCACACACCGAAGTCGTACGCTACCCCGTATTCGGTATAGTTTCAAACTATCACGATATCCGCACGCAGACCGAAAAGCAGCTCGTCACCGAGGAGATGAGGGATCCGACCACCGGAGAGCTCATAGCCGAGGCCGAGTATGAGGATGTCGAGACCGAATATACCTACAACGAGGACCGCGGTTTCGTCGCGGTGATCGAGGAAGGCGACGCCCTGGCCGAGCTTTCCACCTACCACGCAGGTTCGCTCAGCAAGTACAACACGATCAACATGCTGTTCTACCCGCGTCCCAAAGACTCTTACAACCTGGCAAACGCCATTTCGGTCGGCGCCAACGCGACCTGGACCGTCGTAAGCTCCAGAAAGTACGTCGGCAACTACAAGATCAGATACATAATGCTGACCGACGACACCATCGCCAGGGAGAAGGGAATAGAGAAATACTACTCCCCGACCTGGATGGGCATGGCGAGCGCCTACCGCGACTACCTGTATTCCACCGGAGACCTTTCCGCCCTCGAGCAGAAGGATATCAAGGAAGATATCCCGGCCTACATCGAGACCTTCGGTACCATCGAGACACAGGAAAAGATCATGTCACTCCCCGTGGATGTCATGACTCCCCTGTCGTCCTTCGAGGATATCAAGACGATGTACGACGAGCTCTCCGCGGCGGGTGTCGGCAACATCAAGTTCAAACTCACCGGCTACGCCAACGGAGGCATGTTCGCCTCGATCCCGTACAACCTCAAATGGGAAAAGGCCGTAGGCGGGAAGAAGGGCTATACCGACCTCGTCAACTACGCAAATGAAAAGGGATTCCAGGTATTCCCCGACTTCGACTTCGCGTATGTAAGATCGAGCACCAATACGATGTTCGACGGTCTGCGTCTGAAGCAGCACATCGTTAAGTCGATCAACAACACATATATGTCGAGAAGATACTACAGCGCGACGCGTCAGACGATGTTCGGACGCTACGAGCTCGCCGTATCGTCGGCATATTACGCTCACTTCTACGAGAAACTCTCCGAGAATCTCAGCAAGTACTACGAAGACGGAGTGAGGTCCACGATCTCGGTCGGGACCCTCGGCACCGCCCTCAACTCGGACTTCGACGAGGACGAGCCCTACAACCGCGAAGACTCCAAGGCCTCGACGATCGAGGCTGTGGCGGCCCTCAGCGAGAAGTTCGACGACGTCATGACGGAAGGCGCCAACGCCTACACATGGAAGTACGTCGACTACATCGTCAACACTCCTCTCGATTCGAGCCGCTATACCAGATCGAGCGCCTCGGTGCCCTTCATAGGCGTCGTGCTCCACGGCAGCAAACAGTTTGCCGGCACCCCGCTGAACATGGAAGGCAACATAGGCTACAGCCTGCTGAAGGCCATCGAGAACGGTTCCGGCGTTTACTTCGTGCTCTGCTATCAGAATTACGCGAAACTCAAAGAGAACATGATACTGAGCCAGTACTACTCGGTCAGATACGACATCCTCAAGGACGATATCGTAAGATATTACAAGCTCGTAAACGACCTGACGAAGGATCTGCAGCTCACACTCATCTCCTCTCATGAATTTCTTATCGGCGAACGCATCCCCGACGCGGACGAGATAGAGGCCGACAAGGAAGCCGCCGCCAGGGCGCTCGCCGAAGAGCTTGCCGCCGCTGCCGAGGCCGAGGAGAAGGCGAGGATCGCCAGCCTCCTCAACGGACGCGTATACGCATCCGACAACTCCGACAACTACCTCACCCAGGTCAAGGGCTTCTACGAGCAGGCCATCGCCAATGACGTCGGTGCTTGCTCTGTGGCTGTGAACGGAAACGTCACGGTCACCAAGGGCATGAAGACGCTCGTCAACGAGGTCATCGCCGCCAACGAAGTGAAGGCCGATGCCCAGAAGAAGAACGACGAAAAGCTTCACGAGAAGGAATTCAGAGCCGCCATCCTCGAAGCCTGGACCGAGATCTACAATCCGTTCAGCAAGTTCATGACGAGCTCGGCAAACGGCATCTACGCCGGACTTCTGAACACTCTCGAACGTTCCGAGACCACTCTTGCCAACAACAGGGCGACTCTCGAGACCAGAAAGACCAACTACGAGACCGCTAAGGAAAAGGCGTACAACGACGGTATTGCCGAGATTGCCAAACTGCTCGAGGCCTACAAGGCTTCTCCGACAGACGAGAATCTCACCGCGCTGACCACCGTTTCCGGCAATGTCGCCGACGCCGAGAGGTACGTGGCTCTCACCGGTGAGATCAAAGAGGCCGACGCCGCTCTCGCGGCGTTCAAGACCGCATATCTCACGAGTGAAGAGTACACTACGCTGAATGCGGCGAAGAAAGCCGCCGACGAGGCCTACAAGGCCGCGCAGGCAGCCGACAGCGCAAAGACCAAGGCATATGAGACCACCGCCGCCGTGACCGACGGCAAGACCGAGGCCGAGGTCGCCGAAGCGCAGGCGTACGTAGCCGCCAAGAAGGCTCTGACCGACGCACAGGCCGAACTCAAGACCCGCACGACCGTCGTGAAGACGATGCTTACGAGCTCGACCAAGGCTCTCGCCGACCTGTCCGAGGGCAGCGACGAATACGTTGAACTCCAGAAGCTCATCGCCGAGGCAACGGTCGAGAGCGAAGCCCTCGCCGACCCCGCTAACACCACCAACCCCTACACGGCAGCCGTGATCAGCGCGCAGGCGGCTCTTGACGCCTTCACGCCCGATTCCGCTTCCGCCAAGGCCGCCGCGGATGCCGCCGACAAGGCCCTCAAGGACTATGTCGCGAACTACGCGGAGACATACACGACATCGCACGCTTACGTTGCCGCCGAAAACAGCAGGAACGCGAAGCAGGCGGAGCTTGAAAATCTCGAAGCGAAATTCAGATCTCTCTCGCCGCTCGAAGGACTGGTCAAGGCCTTCTCCGACGCCTACGAGAAGAGACTCGACCTCCAGATGCAGCGCTCCGCTCTCGAGACCGGATACTACGCGACAGCCGAGTACAAGCGTCTGAAGAACGAGGCCGACGCCGCGACTCTCGCGCTTGACGAGGTCACCGCGAAGCTAACGGCCGCCAAGGAGACCGACAGCGACTATCTGAGGCTCACGAAGACGCTCGAAGAGAAGCAGAAGGCTCTTGAAGTCTTTACTCTCGAATACCAGAATTCGGCTGCTTACGAGGTCCTGAAGGGTGAAGTCGACAAGTATCAGGCCGAGCTCGACGAACTCTCCGTCTCCTATGAGAGCAGCGAAGACTACAAGAAACTCAAGGCTGCGTTCGACGCTGCCGAGGCCGACTACGAAGCCAAGAGCGCCGATATTCTCGGCGCGGCCGAAGGAAAGTCCTTCACTCTCACCGACGCCTACAGGACTTCGCTGAAATCCTCGATGGAAAAGTACGCGGAAGCCAAGGCTGCCCTTGAGATCTACGTGGATGCCGCGACCCTCGAGATCACCGAATCCGATGATTACAAGAAAGCGGCTTCCGAACTCGAGAAGGCGCAGAAGGCCGAGCAGGCGTTCATCGACAACTTCCAGGCTGAACTCGACGCCGCTGCCGACGCATCCAGAAGTGAAGAGAAGCCCGAAGAGACCACCGGCGGAAAATACGCTATCGCGCTTGACGAGTACAAGACCGCCCAGAAGTATCTCGATTTCTTCGAAGGCAAGACATCGGTGCCGGCTTCGGTCAAAGATGCCGTCGTGTTCTCCGAAAAGATCAAGACGAACAGCGAATACGTCGCCGCCAACAGCGCGAAGACCAAAGCTGCCGACGCCCTTCTGAACTACACCGTAAGCTACACATCGGGCGTTAAGGCCACGAGTTCGTCGTCGATCACCGACGCCGGCATCAAGGAAGCCAACGCCAAGTACGCCGAGCTCACCGCGGCATACAACGCCGCCAACGACGAACTCAACGCGGCCACGGCCGACATGAGGGCGTTCAGCCCCGCGCTGTTCTCCTCGCTCAACACCTACTACACCTCGGTCACGACCGTCAGAAACGCCGAGCTCACAGTCGAAAACAACTCAAAGATCCTCGACGTCAGCAACTACAAGGCCAAATACGAGAACGACAACAAGACCTTCTCTGTGGTGGCCGAGGAGTTCAACGCGGCCACCGAGGCCTCCAAGACTGCCGATACCGAGTTCACGGCGGCGGCTTCGGAACTGACCAAAGCCACAAAGACTACGAACGACAGCATCAAGAACGTAAAGAACCAGATCTCCAGGATCACCACAACGATCATTCCGAGACTCAACTACTACGTATCTTCGATGAAACAGACGCTTTCCGACTCCAACTACGCTCTTGAGCAGATGAGCAAGAGCCCGGATTACTCCGACGCTCTCAAGGCCGACCTTCTCGAGACCAACAAGAAAGTCGTCGCCGTCGAAGCCGAAGTCAGAAAGTACTCCGACGAGACCGTCAAATCCGCGAAACACGCGCTTGAGACCGCTTCCGCAATCGTAGCGACCGACATCGAAGTCGCCGACCCGTACAACCCCGACAGCACCGTCCCGGTTCCCGGAGACGATCCCGAGGGTGAGGAAGGCGAGGCAGACGAAGGCTACGAGTACACCAAGTACACCGACGACAGCGGCAACATCGTGGCAGTCGGATATGCGAACGGCGTATCATTCATCATCAACTACAACTTCTTCGACGTGACCGTCGTCCGCGGTGAAAAGACATACACGATCCCCGCATGCGGCGGTATCAGGATCAACGCTGACGGGACCGAGATCTCGTTCAACGCTGCCGACATCAAGTAAAAGGAGGAGAGACGCATGACAAACGATCTGCAGCTCAACAAAACTGTAAGCGTGCCAAAGGCCGTCAAGCCCAAGAAAAAGCGCAGAGCGGCTTCTCTTGACAAGCGCAAAGCACGTGCCGGTTGGTTTTTCGTCCTGCCGTTCATAATCGGATTTGTCGCGGTCTACATCCCGATCATATTCGATTCGATCAGATACTCCTTCAGCCGGATCAAGATCATACCCGGAGAAGGGTTCACGATCACCAACGTAGGCTGGGAAAACTACCGCCAGGCGCTCTTCGTCAACCCCGACTTTGTAAAGACGCTCCTCTCCGGCCTTCAGCAGCTCGCGTTCGACATCCCCGCAATTCTTCTTTTCTCGCTCTTCATGGCCGTTCTTCTCAACCAGAAGATGGTCGGCCGTGCGGTGTTCCGCGCCATATTCTTCATTCCCGTCATCCTGGCTACAGGTATCATGGAATCGATAGAAGCGCAGAACGTTCTGGGTGATTATTTAGACGACCCTGACGGCATCGCAGACGGTTCGGGACAGTCGGTGGCGTCCGATATTGTATCGGCGATCGACATCGAGGTCCTGTTCGCGAACATGAGGGTAGGTACCGAGATAGTCGAATACGTCGTACGGGCCATCAACAACATTTTCAACATAGTGAACCGTTCGGGCGTTCAGATGCTGATATTCCTCGCGGGACTTCAGTCGATCTCCCCGGCGATCTACGAATCGTGCCAGATAGACGGAGCGACCGGATGGGAGACATTCTGGAAGATCACCTTCCCGATGATCAGCCCGATGATCCTGGTTAACGGAATCTACACGGTCATCGACTCGTTCACGACTGATTCCAACACGGTCATGAAGTTCATCGCCAACGAGTATACCAAGTCTTCCGGACAGGAAGTCAGTTCGGCGATGGCATGGATGTACTTCATGATAGTCATCGTGGCGATAGCTCTGATAGCGGCGATCCTTTCGGCGTTCGTCTTCTATCAGAGAAGAGACTGATGAAAGGAGGAAGAAACAGAAATGAATGCACAGCCTACGGCACCGAGAGTGACAAAAGAGACCAAGAACAAGATCAAAGTCGAATTTGAACGCACTCCGCTGATCGAACGTCTGAAGGCAAAATTCATCAATATGGCTTTTGTCACCGACGTCATCTGGTATATTTTCAGGCTTCTCCTCCTCATCGGTATAGCCTACATCGTTCTTTTCCCCTTCTATACCAAGATAGCGGGTTCCTTCATGGCGAAGGAGGACTTCGTCGACGTGACGGTCATGCTCATACCGAAGCACTTCTCGCTTGACATCTACAGATTCATAATCCTGGAGAACGACTACTTCACCGCCTTCGGCAACACGCTGCTGCTGGCCGGATCGACAGCCATCATTCAGACATTCATCTGCTGCCTCATCGGATACGGACTCGCGAAGTTCAAATTCAAAGGCGCGAAGTATGTCTTCTTAGCCGTCATCCTGACGATGGTCGTGCCACACCAGACCCTGCAGCTGTCGATGTTCATGGAATTCCGGTTCTTCGACATACTGGGGATAGTCAAATTCCTGTCGGGTCACGCGACCGTCGGTAATATCGAATGGCTCAACAAGATCCTGGCCGCGATCAACATCTTCCCGGCCGAGAG
The DNA here is from genome assembly GCA_902803255.1 of uncultured Ruminococcus sp. Lineage (GTDB taxonomy): Bacteria > Bacillota > Clostridia > Oscillospirales > CAG-272 > CAG-390. The sequence continues at coordinate 8,359 of CADCPG010000012.1, forward strand.
CAAGAACGCCATTCTCAAGGGTATCATCGCCGACGGCGCGCTGAACCTCAACAACACATACTGGCCGCTGATAGTCCTGTCCCTCACCGGACTCGGATTTAAGAACGGTCTGTACATCTTCATGCTCCGCCAGTTCTTCCGCGGAGTTCCCGACGAACTCGAGGAGTCGGCCTACATAGACGGTTCGGGCACCTTCCGCACCTTCCTGCAGATCATCCTGCCGCTTTCGGTGCCGATGCTCATCACAGTCTTCCTGTTCGCCTTCTCGTGGCAGTGGACGGACGACTTCTACACGAAGCTGTTCTTCACTTCAAGCAAGACCATACTGATGCCGGACATCGTAAAGATCCCGACCACGCTGGAAACCAACTACGCCGGTCAGAACCTTTACTATCCCGCTATCAGAAACACCTGCGGGCTGATGATCATATTCCCTCTGGTCATCCTTTACGCATTCCTGCAGAACTTCCTTGTTCAGGGTATAGAGAGATCCGGCCTTACAGCCGACTGATCCGCCTGTGACCTGCAGCCGGGAAATCGGGCCGCGGCTCATACGAGCCGCGGCCCGACGGCCTGTATCAGGAAAATCACGGCAGACCGCAGAGAAAGCAAAGAAAGATACGGGATCCAACAGACAGCATCAATACGGACGGGACGGAATGAGATGAGATGACAGACGGTTTTGAACGCTTCGACATGAACCGGCAGCCGGTAAAGTGCAGATGGTTTCTGAAGCCTCTGGCATGGGCGATCGCCCTGCCGGGAGTGCTCGCGCACCGCACGAAGATAACAAAAACAGGTACGGCCGGCCTGCGGCCGCCCTATCTGCTCCTGTGCAATCACAACGCCTTCTTCGATATGAAGGTGTCGGCGATGGCCACTTTCCCGAGATTCGGCAACTATGTGGTGGCGATCGACGGATTCATCGGCAGGGAGGGACTGCTGCGGAACCTGGGCTGCATCTGCAAACGCAAGTTCACGAGCGACATCCGGCTCATCCGCCGGCTCGTCCACGTCGTGAAAAACGGCGGGATACCGGTCATCTATCCGGAGGCCAGATACTCGCTGTGCGGCACACCCGCACCTCTGCCCGAGTCGCTGGGCAAAGTGGCAAAGATGCTCGGCGTCCCCGTCGTGACTCTCATCTGCCGCGGACACCATATAAACCATCCCTTCTGGAACACCAGGCGCGAGCGGGGCGTCGCTCCGACCGAAGCCGAGATGAAACTGATCATCACGGCGGAGGAACTGAAGACGCTGAGCGCCGATGAGGTGAACGACCGGATCGTCGCGGAGTTCAGCTACGACGATTTCAGATGGCAGGAGGAAAAGCGGATAAAGGTGAAAGACCCGCAGAGGGCCGTCGGCCTCGAGAAGATACTGTACAAGTGTCCTCACTGCGAAGAGGAGTACATGATGTATTCCGAAGGTGCTCTGCTCGGCTGCCGCGGGTGCGGCAGGAAGTGGTATATGGACGAGTACGGCAGACTGTCCGCGGATGACGGGAAGACCGAATACCCTCACATCCCCGACTGGTACGAGTGGGAGCGCGAATGTGTGAGACGTGAGGTCGCGGACGGGACCTACTCCACCGGAGACATGCCGGTGACCGTCGAGAGCCTGCCGGGGGCGCACGGATTCATTCCCATAGGTTCAGGGACGATGAGGCACGACATGAACGGCTTTTCGGTGAGCGTCACCGACGCCGACGGCGTCACGCGCACGATGGAGAAGAAAGTGCCGTCGCTCTATTCATGTCATATCGAATACGAGTATCTCTTCAAACACGGAGACTGCGTCGACCTGAACACGCTCGACGACACCTGGTACATCTATCCGCACGGCTGCGGCTTTTCGGTCACGAAAATGGCGCTCGCCACGGAGGAGCTGTATTACGATTACAGAAGAAAGATCGGACGGCCCTGCAGACCGGGGCTGGCCTGATCGATGCGCGCCCGGCACCCGACGGTGCCGGGCGCCGCGTTTTGCAAAAACATGCAATGTTTTTGTATGGCAAAATGAGAGTGCGCCGCGTTTTGAAAAATCAGGCCGCCGTTTTGCATGGCAAAACGGGAGCGCGCCGCTTTTCGATAAGAACAGACCCCGTTTTGCCCGGCAAAAGACGTCTGCGGTCAAAAATAACTATACAAAAAAGTCAAGTTATGATATAATATATACTGTATATTCGCGCGGAGAGGGACAGTCCGTTCGATATGCCGGGCTTCCGGCATGAACGGGGTCGCCGCGATCCCGACAACTATCTTTTCGGAAGAAAAAACATGTATGAAGAAGAAGGTCTTGTTTACGGGCGCAACGCGGTACGCGAACTTCTGAAGTCGGGCCGGGCCGTCGACAAGATAATGATAAGGAGCGGCGAACCCGAGGGCTCGCTCAAGCTCATTGTAGCCGAGGCTTCGGCGAGGTCTGTCCCGGTGGTGGCAGTCGACAGGGCGAAGCTCGACCGGATATGCGGAGGGACGTCGCACCAGGGAGTCGCCGCGTATGCCGCTGAGAAGGAATACTGCGAGCCCGACGACATACTGAAGATAGCCGAAGAACGGGGAGAGATGCCGTTCATCGTTATCCTCGACGGCATCGAGGACCCGCACAACCTCGGGGCGATCATACGCTCCGCCGAATGCGCGGGAGCGCACGGGGTGATAATCCCGAAGAGACATTCCGCCGGACTGTCGGCGGTCGTGTCGAAGTCATCGGCCGGAGCGCTAGAGCACATGGCGGTCGCGAAGGCGGTGAATCTGCCGTCCCTGATCGACAGCCTGAAGGAAAAGGGCATATGGATCTACTCGGCCGAGGCCGGAGGCGAAAGCCTGTATTCGACCGATCTCGACCGCCCCGCGGCCTTTGTCTTCGGCAGCGAGGGCAGGGGAGTCTCAAGACTTGTGAAAGAAAAAAGTGACTATATAATCTCGATTCCGCTGCACGGTCAGCTGAACTCGCTGAATGTCTCCGCGGCTGCAGCCGTGGTGCTCTGCGAGGCCGCGCACAGGCGCGAAAAAGCTGAATGACCGTTCGGCACGGGAAAGGTACGGTAATTTGAAATGGCATCGACGGAAAACGAATCTCTGCAGTCGATAATGGAAAAGCTCAGAAAGAAGAAGGCCGCGCAGGAAGCCGCCGTGCAGGCGGCGGATACTGCCGCGGTGGCGGCCGAAGAGGCGTCGGAACAGCTGACAGACGCCGCCGCGCAGGCGGCGGATACTGCCGCGGTGGCGGCCGAAGAGGCGTCGGAGCAGCTGACAGACGCCGCCGCGCAGGCGGCGGATACGGCAGCCGTGACGGCCGAAGAGGCGTCGGAGCAGCTGACAGACGCCGCCGCGCAGGCGGCGGATACGGCAGCCGTGAC
>CADCPG010000013.1 GCA_902803255.1 uncultured Ruminococcus sp.
CGCCTTGCGGCCTGCTTCGCCGACTCGCTGGCGTCGTGCAACTACCCCGCGTACGGCTTCTCGATCTGCTACGAATACGGCCTCTTCAGACAGAAGATAGCTGACGGCCTGCAGGTCGAGCTGCCCGACAACTGGCTGCCCGGCGGAGACGTCTGGCTGCAGCCCAGGCCCGACCGCACCTTCACCGTGCGCATGGGCGGGCGCGTGGTCGAGGAGTGGAAGAACGACAGGCTCGAGATAAGATACGAGAACACGCAGGACGTCGAGGCGGTCCCATACGACATGATGATATCGGGGGCGGACTCGGAGAGCGTGGTAAGGCTCCGCCTCTTCAAGGCCAGGGACCCCGGGGCGTTCAACATGGGCCTCTTCGCCAGAGGACAGTACGCCAGGGCGATAGAGGAGAGCAGCGGCGCCGAGATCATCTCCAAGGTCCTCTATCCGACCGACAACCACGACGAGGGAAAAATGCTCCGGCTCACGCAGCAGTATTTCCTCTGCTCGGCGTCGGTGCAGAACATAATCCGCGACCATATGGCTCACTACCGCCGCATCGACAACCTTGCCGAAAAGGTGGCAATACACATAAACGACACCCATCCCTCGCTCGTCATACCCGAACTCATGCGGGTGCTCGTCGACGACTACAGGCTGTCGTGGGAGCGCGCGTGGGAGATCACGGTGAAGACGGTCTCGTATACCAACCACACCGTCATGCCCGAGGCCCTCGAGAAGTGGAACGAGGACATATTCAGGCTCCGTCTGCCCAGGATCTACATGATCATAAAGGAGATAAACGAGCGGTTCTGCCGCGAAGCCTGGGATGCCTTCCCGGGCGACTGGGACCGGATCGCGAATCTCAGCCTGATCAACCGCGGACAGATGCATATGGCGAACCTGGCCGTCGTCGGCTCGCATTCGGTCAACGGAGTGTCGAAACTGCACTCGAAGATCCTGACCGACACCGTGTTCAAGGACTATTACCGCATGACTCCCCGGAAGTTCACGAACGTGACGAACGGCGTCGCGCACCGCAGATGGCTGTGCTATTCGAACCCGAAGCTCGCGTCGCTGCTCGATGACACCATCGGTCCCGCCTACCGGAACGACCCCGAGCGGCTCGCCGATTTCGCCGCTTATGCCGACGATATGAGCGTCCTCAGCCGCCTGCGCGGTATCAAGCACGCGAACAAGATCGACTTCGCCCGGATGAACGAGAAGAAAACGGGCGTGGCGATCGACACCCACTCGGTGTTCGACGTCCAGATCAAGCGGCTTCACGAGTACAAGCGCCAGCTGCTCAATCTGCTCAACATCATAAGTCTCTACGGAGAACTGCTGAGCGACCCCAACATGCGCATATATCCCCGCACATACATCTTCGGCGCCAAGGCGGCTCCGGGATACGACCTCGCCAAGCGCATCATACAGCTGACCTGTCTGCTCTCGGCCGAGATCGAGTCGCAGCCGAGGATCAGGGAGCAGCTCCGGGTGGTCTTCCTCGAGAACTACAGCGTCAGCCTCGCCGAGGCGCTCATCCCCGCGTCCGAGATCAGCGAGCAGATATCGCTCGCCGGCTGCGAGGCCAGCGGCACCGGCTGCATGAAGCTTATGATGAACGGAGCGCTGACGGTCGGCACGCTCGACGGAGCGAACGTCGAGATGAAGGACGCGGTCGGCGCGGACAACATCTACATCTTCGGACTCGGCGCCGACGACGTGGCGAACCTGCGCATGGCGGGTTACAATTCGGCGCTCTGTTACGCCGGCAACGAGCGGCTGCGCTCCGCCGTCGACAGGCTCGGCAGGGGATTCTCGGGCGAGCCGTTCGATGACCTGAAGAACTATCTGCTCGCCGGACAGGGGATGGCCGATCCCTACATGTGCCTCGCCGATTTCGATTCCTACAGGCTCATGCATGAAAAGATGTACAGCGACTATCTCGACCGCTCCGGATGGAGCCGGAAGTCGTTGATGAATATCGCCGGTTCGGGCTTCTTCGCCGCCGACAGGGCGGTCAGGGAATACGCAGACAGGATCTGGGACCTCGTGCCGGTCGGGGAGGACAAAAGGTCGCATACCGCGAATGCCCCGGAAAGCGCCGGAGCCTCCGGTCATTCGGAAGGCTGACATGCTGCCGGCATTTGCCAAAAAGATAATGCCCCCGCCGCCGGTCCTCACCCTGACCGAAGGAGGGACCGCCGTCTCGGGCAGAGGATGCTTCGAGTGCGGCTCGCGCGTCGAGGCGGATATGAAGGTCTGCTGCAGATCGGGCATATCTGCCGTCGTCATGCGCGTCTTTCCCGACGGTCAGGACCCTGGAGTGGTCGCTGATCCCGGCCCGGGATATACCGATCTTCCATTCGAATACACCGGCGGAGACGGGATATGCTCGGAATACCGCCTTGTGCTCGACACAGAGGCGATCTGCGGCGGCCGGGGGTCGGGACTGTTCTTCTATGAGTACCTCTTCCTCCGCGGCGGAGACACCCTGTTTTCGTCGTCCTCCGACAACGTGCATTTTTCGCTGTCTGATACAGAGGGAACGAAGTTCCGCCTTCTGATATACGAAAGGGGATTCGACGTACCCGATACCGGATGCGGCATCATGTACCACATATTCGTCGACCGCTTTTTCCGCGGCGACGACCCCGGCGCGTCATACGGAGCCGGGGCGAGGCTCAGGCCGGCATCGGTGTGGAAGCGGGGGATCCCCTCCTTCGCGGCGGTGCGCGGAGAAGAGACGGACAACCTCGATTTCTACGGCGGGAACCTCGAAGGCGTCAGGGAGAAGCTCGGATATCTTAAGTCGCTCGGTGTCACGATGATCTATCTCTCCCCCGTCTTCAGCGCACCGTCGAACCATAAATACGACACGTCCGACTACACCGTGATCGACTCCGGCTTCGGAGGCCGGCCGGCCTTCGACGCCCTGCTGCGCGATGCAAAGGAGCAGGGCATCGGCGTCATCCTCGACGGCGTGTTCAACCACAC
>CADCPG010000014.1 GCA_902803255.1 uncultured Ruminococcus sp.
CGTATGAGGCGGGGCTACGGAAGGAAGGACGTATACGGCGCCCTCGAAAGACTGAGGAGCGTTTTTCCCGATATGATGTTCACCACCGACATCATCGTCGGATTTCCCGGAGAGACCGAGGAGGACTTCGCGGATACCATGAGCCTTATCTGCGACAACCGCTTTCTGATGACTCATATTTTCCCCTTCTCCGAACGGGAGGGAACGCCGGCAGCAAGCATGGAAGGCAGGCTGAGCGAAGAGGTAAAGCGCGAGAGGGCATCGAGACTTGCGTTTGAGTCCGGAAGGACATCGCGCCGGCTCCTCTCGGATTACGTCTCGAGCGGGCCGCGTGAGGTACTGCTCGTCGAGGCGGCCGAGGACGGGATGCTCACCGGACACACAGGCAATTTTATCCCGGTACGGCTTCCCGACCCCGGGAACGGGATAAACAGAGGAGACTTCGTAGGAGTCCGGCTGACCGAAACCGTGGGCAGGACCTGCGTCGCGGTCCCGGCCGAATGACGGCTCCCGCCCGGAGGAATCAACATTCAATAAAGGTTTGAACATGATGGACGAACGAAAAGTACAATACGGGACGGTGACGAATTTCAGATATTTCGACATCCGGTCGCTGGAGCAGGTAAGCAATGACCTGGGCCTCGGGCTCTCCCCCGAGGGTATGGACTGGCTCCGGAGGCTGTATCTTGAGGACAGGAGCGACCCGAACGTCTCGTCACTGCGCTTCGACGCCGCTCTCATTCATCATTACTGCACGCTTCCTGACTCGGATGCCGTCGGCTCGGCTTCGTTATCGGATCCGGCTCTGACCACCCTCTTCGGGCGCATATCCGGAAGATACGCAAAAAGAGCCGGCAGCGAAGAGCCGCCGGCCCCGCACTCGCTCTGCCTTTTCGCCGCTACCGGAAACACGGGCGGAATACTTGCGGCCGGAGCTGACGGAGGGGAACGGAACGTCCGGCTGTCAGTCTTCCGCAACTCGGTACCGGTATTACCGCCTCCCGTTCCTGACGGATGCCGCACTTCCCTGTTTACCGCCGTCACCGAAGGCGGAGCGCTCACCCTGTCGGTCTCTGACCCGGCCGATGTCTTTCCCGGGCCGGTATTTCCGGGAGGAAGGACTCTTCCTCCGGAGGGAGACCGCGATACGGCGGGATTCCTCGTTTATCCCGCTCCCGGAGCGGATATCAGAAGATTCCTCTCGGACGCCCCGTCCGCCGTCGGCGCATTTCTGTCGGCACATCCGGGGAGCTGCTGCATACGTCTGGGAGAACGGGGGTTCGCGAGGGACGTTTTCCCGCTGATGTCAGGTGCCGTCATAGACTGCGCGGCGTTCTCCGGAGTTTTCCGGGGCGGGAAGTATTTTCCCGAGGCGCTGGCCGAATGCATGGCCCCGGCCGCTCTCGTCACCGCGCATGAGAGCGACTTCCGTGACCTGTGCATGACGCTTGAATCGGTCTGCCCCTCCGCCGTGTCGGCGAAGGTCATGAACGCGGTCGGTTGCCGCGACGATTTTCTCTTCATGCTGAGCAAAGAATCTTTCGTATTCCCGCGAAAGAGACTCGACGCGCTCCGCTTCAGAAGGAACGTGACGCTGACCGACCGCTGCGAAGCCGTCACGTCTGAGCGAGACCTTCGCGTTTATTCGGACACCGGTACGGATATCTCGGCGAAGTTTGTCGCCGGGACCCGGCAAAACAGACAGAAGATCGCGGAAGCGCTGTGCGGCGGATCTGCCGTCGCGGCGTTCGCAGAGGTCAGACCAGACTACCGCGGGACCGCGGAGCTCTGCGCGCTTACCGATTCGATATACGGAGAAGGCGGAAATGCCGCCGGAGGAAGCGCTGCCCCGGACGAAGGCGCTCTGCCTGGACCTGCCTGCCCGCTGTCCGGCATCTCTGAAGGGAACGAAAACGGGTTCGTAGTCTTCTCCCGGGTGAGCTCCGGTGAGCACTGTGAGATCCTTTCTCCCGAAGACGGCGAAGGCGGGATCACGGGTTTTGCGTCGCCCTTCCCTGACATAAAGGAATTTGAAGAAATGACAGTTGATAACGATCTGAGATCCGATCCCTCCGCCCAGTTATCAGGACTGAATGAAGGTACAGGATC
>CADCPG010000015.1 GCA_902803255.1 uncultured Ruminococcus sp.
ACGTAGTCGTATGTGAGGTCGCAGCCGAGCGCCCGGGCGCTGTATTTTCCGTTGCCGAGTCCGACTTCGATCGTTATCTCGCTGCCTGAGAGTATTTTTTTAGCCTCTTCTTCGGAGAATTCGACTCCGCATCCGCCGCGGCAGACCTCGATCCTGCCCGCCTCTCCCGAAAAGATGACCGAACACTCCGACGGATCGAACGAGGCTCCGCTGTATCCCGCCGCGCACAGTACCCTGCCCCAGTTGGCGTCGGCGCCGAACATCGCCGCCTTGAGCAGATTCGAGCTGATCACGCTCCTTGCGGCGAGCCGCGCGTCCTTCAGCGTCGCGGCGCCCGACACCTCGCATATGAGGAGCCTCGACGCGCCTTCGCCGTCGGCCGCGATCATGCGGCACAGGTCGTCCGTGACACGCGAGAGCGCCTCGCGGAAGGCGTCGAATCCCGGGCCTTCGGAGTCGATTATGGCATTTCCCGCGGCTCCGTTCGCCATGACCGAGACCATGTCGTTCGTCGACGTATCGCCGTCGATGCTGATCATGTTGAAACTGCCGTCGATGTCGTCAGAGAGAGCCCGTTCCAGCATGGCGGGAGAGATCGCCGCGTCTGTGGTGATGAACACCAGCATCGTAGCCATGTTCGGGTGTATCATCCCGCTGCCCTTGGCGCAGCCGCCTATGCGGCAGAGAGTATCTCCGACGGAAAACTCGTATGCAGTCTCCTTGCGGCGGGTATCGGTCGTCATGATCGCCTCGGCGGCGAGAGAGCCGCCGTCGGGGCTGAGGCCGGATATGAGCTCAGGGATCGCCCGGACGATGACCCCGGGATCGAGCGGCTGACCTATGACGCCGGTCGAAGCGACGATCACCCTGTCTTCAGGGATCCCGAGCGCGCCCGCGAGAGCGAGGCACTCGGTGTCGGCCGCGAGGACCCCGCCCTCGCAGCAGGTGTTCGCGATGCCGCTGTTGCATATGGCCGCTCTCGCCCTTCCGCCGTTACCGTCGAGGTGACTTTTCGTCACGGTCACCGGCGCGCCCTTTACGAGGTTGGTCGTATAGACCGCGGCCGCTGCCGCGTCGCGGTCGCTGAATATGAGCGCCAGGTCTTTTTTCGTTTTGTTCTTTCTAATGCCGCAGCGCATTCCGAAGGCCGAGAACCCGGCCGCGGCGCATACGCCGCCTTCCGTCTTTCTTATCATTGCACAGGCCTCATTTCATTCAGATGACAAGTCCTTCTTTTTCGTCGAGACCGAGCGCGATGTTCATGTTCTGAATCGCCGCTCCCGACGCCCCCTTGCCCAGATTGTCAAACCTCGACACGAGGAGTATCCGGTCCTTTCCGTCCGCGGCCGACACCTCCATTGTGTCCTTCCCGCGCATCGACGCCGCCGAGAGCGTTCCGTCTCCGTCTCCCGCGACGCCGGTGTCGACAGCCCGGACCAGGCCGTCTCTCCCGTAATACTCCGCGTAGGCCGCAGAGATGTCGGCGCCGCACGCCTTCGTCTCCTCCTTCGGGATCTGGACTATGACCTCCATTCCCGAATAGAATGACGAAACGACCGGCAGGAAGAGAGGCTCGCGGGAGAGGCCGCAGACCTTAGTCATCTCGGGAAGGTGCTTGTGCCCTCCGCCGAGGCCGTAAAGCCTCGGTGCCTGCAGACGTCCGAAACCCTCGCCGCGCGGCGCGCCGCCGTCTGCGGAGCTTGCGGCGGTCCTGTTATCATACGCGTCGGAATAATCGGCTATCATCTTCTTTCCGCCTCCCGAATATCCGGTGAGCGAAGTACACTGTAGCCTTATATCCTCAGAGATCAGGCCGTAAAAAACAAGAGGGCGGACGAGCGCGATAAACCCGCCGGCGTGACAGCCCGGATTCGCTATCCTCTTCGAAGACGCGATCCTCTCCCGCTGTCCGTCAAGCTCGGGAAAACCGTATGTCCAGCCCTCTTCTGTCCTGTGGACCGTTGATGTGTCGATGATGACCGAAGCGCAGTCGCGTGCAGCCTCGGCGATCTCGGCCGCCGCGGCGTCGGGAAGGCACAGGAAGGCCACGTCGGCGCGCGATATCGCCTCCGTCCTCGCGGAGACGTCGTGCCTCTTCTCTTCACTGAGCTGCAACAGCCTTATATCCTGTCTTCCGGACAGCCTCTCGCGTATGCGAAGCCCCGTCGTGCCTGAGCTGCCGTCGATGAATACGTCTGCCATTCCTCTGACCCCCGGCCGAATAAAAATGAATTTAGTATATTATATCACATAAATAATATCACGTCAACTGTTTTTTCTTCCGGAGAGAAAACGGGGCGGTCCGTCAGAAAACGGAAGGCCCGGCGGATGCCGGACCCTTTGCGGTATTTTCGCGGACGGTGTCAGTGCTTTTCGCCCGCTTCGGTATTCTCCGGCAGGCGTCTCGCCGTCTTGCCCTCGGGTTTCGATTCGATATCTCCCGCCCTGGTGAGCGCGAAGCGGGTGAGCGACGGACCGACGATCTCGTATATCAGCACTCCGAAGAGCACTATGTTGCGGATCAGACCGCCCTCTTCGCCGAGCGCTCCGACGCTGTTCGCCATACCGAGCGCGACGCCGGCCTGAGGCAGAAGGGTAAGTCCCAGGTTATGCTTCACCGCCGGGTCGCACTTCATGAAGCCGGCGCTGATGCCGGCGCCGAAATACTTGCCGAGAGAACGGAAGATGATGTAGACGAGTCCGATGAGCACGACGGTCAGATCGGCGAATACCGAGAGGTCGAGCTCCGAGCCGCTTATCACGAAGAAGAGTATGAACAGCGGATAGGTCCATCTGTCGGTCCTCTCCATGATCTCGGGAGAGAAATCGCAGATATTGCAGAAGACGGTGGCCAGCATCATGCAGACGAGGAGCGTCGAGAAGCCGAACCTGATCTTCCCCGCAGTGAATTCCAGCTGAGACAGGGCGACTGTCAGGATCACAGCCGTCACGGCCAGCGACAGGCGCTTGCTCCGCGACTGGAAAAACTTCTCGAAAAACGAGAACAGGAAACCCATCACCGCGCCGAGGACCAGCGACAGCACGATCTCGATTAACGGGTTCACCGCAACCGAGACGATGTCGATGTTCGACGAGCTCATGGCCTTCGCGATGCCTATCGACACCGAGAAGATGACGAGCCCGACCGCGTCGTCGAGAGCGACGATCGGCAGGAGCAGATCGGTGAGTTTCCCCTTCGCCTTGTACTGGCGCACGACCATGAGCGTCGCGGCGGGGGCCGTCGCCGACGCGATGGCGCCGAGAGTCAGGGCGAGCGGGACCGTCACCTTGCCGCCTGCGATCACGTGGAGGAGCAGGAGCGCGGCATCAACGAACAAGGTCGCGGCCACCGACTGAAAGACTCCGATGACCAGGGCCTGGCGCCCGATCTTTTTGATCTCGGAGAGCCGGAACTCGTTGCCTATCGCGAAGGCGATGAACCCGAGAGCGACGTCGCTTATGAGCCCAAGCGACCCGACCTCTTCAAAGGATGTGAATCCGAGTCCGGATATGCCGAGCCTTCCGAGGCAGAAGGGGCCGATCAGGATACCGGCGACAAGATACGACGTGACGGCCGGAAGGCCTATGAGTTTGGCGGGTCTTGACAGGGCAAGTCCCGCCGCAAGAGCTACCGCAATGCTGAGAAGGACAGTCATCGGTAATATAACATCTCACTTTCATGACCGGAAATAACGGGTTAAACGTTCGATTCGGGGACTCAGGCCTGCGGAGCGCTCCGCGGCCATGCCGCGGCGCGGTCGTGTCAGCGCCGTTTCCCCGAAAAACGGATAATATATTAGCACCAAATCGGTTTTTTGTCAACATAAAAACAGCAGTTTAAACAAATTAACCCCCGGTCAACTGTGAAAAATGACGAACGGTGAGCGGCCGGTGCCGTTTTTTTGAGGAAATCTATTGACAGGAGCCTGCTTCTGTGGTATAATGTGTAAACCAAAACGCTTTACACCCTTCCGGCGCCTGCCGGAGCGGCCGCGGGAGGCCTGACGCAAAGTGATAGAAAAGAACATCAAAGCCGGATACCTCCTCGACTTTTACGGAGGGCTCCTCTCGGAGCGCCGGAAGAACGTCACCGACATGTACTACAACAGCGACATGTCGCTCTCAGAGATCTCGGAGGAGCTGGGAATATCAAGACAGGCGGTCCGCGAGATCATAGTCAGGGCTTCGGCCGAGCTCGCCCTGTACGAGGAAAAGCTCGGCATGGCCGAAAAGTTCAGGACCGTTAAGGAAAAAGCCGGGACGGTTGCTGCTCTCGCGAGAGAGATCGGGAACGAGGAGATCGCCAGGCTCGCCGACGGGATATCCGAAGCGATAGAGCGCTGATGCGGAGTCCCGCCGCGGGACAGTCCCGCACAGCCTGACCTAATAATTCAAAGAGAAAAGAAACACACAATGTTCCAGTCACTTACAGACAAGCTCTCCGCCGCCTTCAGAAAGTTCCGCGGCAAGGGCAAACTCACCGAAGCCGACGTCAGGGCCGGGATGCGCGAGATCAAGCTCGCGCTGCTCGAGGCCGACGTTTCCTTCAGGGTGGTGAAGGAATTCATCAACCGGGTGAGCGAGCGGGCCGTCGGATCCGAGGTGCTCGAATCGCTCCTTCCGGCCCAGCAGATAGTCAAGATCGTCAACGAGGAACTGACGGAGATCATGGGAAGCAGTCAGGCGAAGCTGACCGTCTCCCCCTCCCCGCCCACCGTTATAATGATGTGCGGTCTGCAGGGCGCCGGCAAGACCACTCACGCCGCCAAGCTCGCGGCGATGTACAAAAAGCAGGGCAAGCGTCCGATGCTCGCCGCCTGCGACGTCTACCGTCCGGCCGCGGTAAAGCAGCTCGAGGTCCTCGGCGAACAGATAGGAGTCCCCGTCTTCTCGATGGGCACCGGCGTCTCTCCCGTCGAGATCGCAAAGCGCAGCCTCGCTGCCGCGAAGGACAGTTTCTGCGACATGCTGTTCATCGATACCGCGGGGCGGCTGCACATCGACGAAGCCCTCATGGAAGAGCTTCGGCAGATAAAGGCCGAGACGTCTCCCGACGAGATCCTGCTCACCGTCGACGCCATGATCGGACAGGACGCGGTGAACGTAGCCGAGAAGTTCAACGAGCTGCTCGACATCACGGGAGTGATACTCACGAAGCTCGACGGCGACACGAGAGGCGGCGCCGCGCTGTCGGTCAGATACATCACCGGCAAGCCGATAAAGTTCATCGGGACCGGCGAGAAGATCGAGAACATAGAGCCCTTCTACCCCGACCGCATGGCGTCGAGGATCCTCGGTATGGGAGACATCCTGACTCTCATCGAGAAGGCGGAGCAGGCCTACGACGAAAAGCAGGCCGCCGAGCTCGAACGCAAAGTGAGGGAGGCCAGCTTCACGCTCGACGACTACCTGGAGCAGTTCGGGCAGCTGAAGAACATGGGCGACCTCGACCAGCTTCTCGGACTTATGCCCGGGATCGACCGTTCTGCGCTGAAGGGCGCTCACGTCGACGAAAAGGCCGTGGCGAGGACCGAGGCCATAATCAAGTCCATGACGCCAGCCGAAAGGGCAAGGCCCGAGATCCTCAACTACTCGAGGAAACAGCGGGTCGCGGCCGGAAGCGGCACCTCGATACAGGAGGTGAACCGCCTTCTCAAGCAGTTCGAACAGACGCAGAAGCTCATGAAACAGTTCAGTTCGGGCGGACGCGGATTCGGAAAAAACAAAAAGCGCGGTATGACGCGCTTCCCCTTCTGACGGCCCTCATGCCGCGGAACACGTCCGGACCCGCGCCGGGCAGCTGTCAAAAAGTGATCAAAATTCAAACTCAAAAGGAGAATAAACCATGGTCAGAATCAGACTTTCGCGTTTCGGCGCGAAGAAACAGCCGTGCTACCGCATCGTCGTAGCCGACCAGCGCACACCCAGAGGAGGCAACTTCATCGATGAGATCGGAACCTACAACCCGCTCAAAGAAGGCGACCTGAAGATCGACGCCGAGAAGGCTTCCGAATGGCTGAAGAAGGGCGCGCAGCCGACTGAAAAGGCAAAGGCGCTGCTCAAGAAGGCCGGAGTCACCGAGTGAACCGTCAGCAGCGATGGATATCGAAAAGATACTGTTCGACATCGTCTGCGCTATAGTCGACTCACCCGATCAGGTCTCCATAACCCGCACCGATTCGGATGAAGAGGTGAGATTCGTTCTCACCGTCGCCCCCGAGGAGATGGGAATGGTCATCGGCAGACACGGCAAGATTGCCAAAGCGATACGCACTCTCGTCAAAGCGGCGGCCACGGGATCCGGCAAAAAGGTGACCGTAGACATACGCTGAGACAGCTCAAAGCAGACAAAAAACCCGCATTTGCGGGTTTTTTGTCTGCATAAGAGTCAGAGAGCGATCTCCTTCTTCTGCTCGGCCGAGCGGTAGAGGTAATCGAGAAGTTTCGCGCTCTCCAGAATGTTTTTTATGTTCGAGCGGTTAGGGATCCCCGAGCGGCAGGATTCGAGGAAGGCGCGGTCCTCCCTCGCGTACATGTTCGGAATGTCGTATTCGGGCGATATCTCGACGAATTCGCCGTCCTTTTCGGTAAAAAGTGTGTATCCGGCGCAGTATTTCATCCTGACTCCGCCCCTGTCGCCGAGAAAGTCGATGAACATCTCGTCTCTGTCGATGTTCTGCGCCCAGGCTCCGTTGAAGGAGATGCTCGCGGCGTCGGTCCTGACGTATCCGCTGACGAAGTCCTCGACGTCGTTCGTGCCCGACAGGTCGGCGGTGTCGCGCGCCCACATCGAGCGGTATCTGTACGCGCTCATGTCCTTCGCCATCTCGGAATATGTGTCGCATGTGACCGTACGGAGCTTCGGTCCGCCGAGGATATAGAGTATCAGGTCGAGGAAATGTATGCCCCAGTCGATGAGCACTCCGCCGCCCGACATCGCCTTCGTCGTGAAAGCGCCTCCGAGTCCGGGTATCGAGCGGAAGCTCCGGAACGAGCAGTATACGTGGTATATCTTTCCGAGTTCGCCGCCGCGGTTCATCTCCTCGAGGATCTCCACGGTCTTATGGTATCTGTTGCAGACCCCTATGTTGAGGATCTTCCCGTATTTTTCAGCCTGTTCGGCCATCTCGAGCGAAAGAGGGTAGTTGACGGTGATCGGCTTCTCGCAGAAGACGTTCTTCCCCGCCGCCAGCGCGTCCATCGTCACGGTGTAGTGAACATAGTTCGGGGTGAGGACGAACACAGACTCGACCTCGGGGTCGGCGAGGACCTCCCTGTAGTCTGTCACCGCGCGTTCGGCTCCGAACTTCTCCACCATACCCGCGGCTTTTTCGGGGATGAGGTCGCACGCGTATTTGATCCTCACGTCTTCCATCTTCGAGAGCGCGGGAAAATGCTGCCCGCGCGCTATCCTGCCGCAGCCGACGACGGCCACGGTGTATCTTCCGCTTTCAATCATTAAATCAGGTCCTCCGAAAGAGCAAATCCGGAGCGCCGGGGCGCCCGTGCCATCATTATACTCTCAGGCGGCGGACTTGTCAACAGCCGCCGCGCCGTCCGTGGCGATTTTTTGCACTCAAGGTTGATTTATCGACGTGCGTGTGATATAATTGTTTTGTAACGATTTTCGGTCCGCGGCGAGGCCGGCGCGGCGGCAGGAGGAAAATGATGTACTCTTTCAGAATCGGGGCTATGCTCGAGTCGTTCAGACTTCCCGTCCCCGAAGCGATAAAAAAAGCGTCGGAGCTCGGCGTCGACGGACTTCAGATGTTCGCGACGACTGGCGACTACGCCCCCGAAAACATCACGTCGGAAAGAAAGAGGGAGCTGCTGTCGATGACTGAAGGTTGCGGGCTCTCCTTCTCCGCCCTGTGCGGAGATCTCGGAATGAGCTTCGACGTCCCGGAGAGGAATCCCTCGCTGATCGAAAAGTCAAAGAGGATCCTCGACCTCGCGAACGAACTCGGCACGAATATCGTAACGACTCACGTAGGTCTCATTCCGGAGGACAAGGGCGACCGGAGATACCGGATAATGCAGGACGCCTGCTACGAGCTCTGCCGCTACGCCGACTCGACAGGCTCTCACTTCGCCATCGAGACGGGTCCCGAGAAGGCGGAGACGCTGCGCGATTTTCTCGAGCCCTTCGGATCGACCGGAATGGCGGTCAATCTCGATCCGGCGAATTTTGTCATGGTGACCGGGACCGATCCCGTCGAATCGGTGAGGATACTCTCGAAATACATCGTTCACACGCACGCGAAGGACGGAAGGAAGCTGAACGACGCGACGCCGGCGCAGATCTTCGGCCTTGTCCCGAAAACAGAGGAGCAGAAAAAGACAAAGGCGTTCGAAGAGCTCCCGCTCGGGCAGGGCGACGTCGACTTTGACGGCTATCTGCGCGCTCTCGACGGAACAGGCTACCGCGGATATCTTACAATAGAGCGCGAATGCGGCAGCGACCCCGTGCACGACATCGCGCTCGCCGTGAACTTCCTCAGAGAAGCGATATCACGCTGATCGGGCTTACTCCGGCTGACGGGACAGGTCCCTTACATATCCGTATACAAACAGAAACAGTATAAAGAAGGACAGCGAAATGAAGGAAAAGAAGTACATACTGGCGCTCGACCAGGGCACGACGTCGTCCCGCGCGATCGTCTTCACGACCGACGGCAGGCCCGTCGCTGCCGCTCAGAAGGAATTCAGACAGTACTTCCCTCACGAGGGATGGGTAGAACACGACGCCCTTGAGATAAGGGACACGCAGTTCGAGGTCGCCCGCGAAGCGCTGGCGGCGGCAGGCTCGGACGCAGGCGAGATATACGGCATCGGCATCACGAACCAGCGCGAAACGACCGTCGTCTGGGACAGGAAGACAGGTGTACCGGTCTGCCCCGCCATCGTCTGGCAGTGCCGCAGGACGGCCGAATACTGCGACTATCTCAAATCGGAAGGTCTCACCGAGTTCATTCGCAGGAAGACGGGACTCATTCCCGATCCCTACTTCTCCGGCACGAAGCTCCGCTGGATACTTGAGAACGTTCCGGGAGCGAGAGCGCGCGCCGATGCGGGCGAACTCTGCTTCGGGACCGTCGACTGCTGGCTGATATACTGCCTGACCGGAGGGCGCATCCACGCGACTGACGTCTCGAACGCGTCGCGCACGATGCTGTACAACATAAATACGATGGACTGGGACGGCGAGCTGCTCGAACTGCTAGGCATCCCGGAGAGCATCCTTCCGAAGGTCATGCCGTCGTCGGGACTCTTCGGTATGACCGACCCCGCCGTGTTCGGCGAGACGATCCCGGTCGCGGGCGTCGCCGGCGACCAGCAGGCCGCCCTCTTCGGCCAGTGCTGCTACGAGCGCGGGAGCGTCAAAAACACCTACGGGACCGGCGGATTTTTGCTGATGAACACCGGCGACCGTCCGGTGCTCTCGAAGAACGGACTGCTCTCGACCGTCGCGTGGCAGATAGGCGGGAAGACGACATACGCTCTGGAGGGTTCGGTATTCATCTGCGGCGCCGCTATTCAGTGGCTCCGCGACGGTCTGGGACTCGTCGGATACGCCGGAGAAAGCGAAAAGATCGCGTCTTCGGTCGAGAACACCGGCGGAGTCTATTTCGTTCCCGCTTTCGTCGGACTGGGAGCCCCGTACTGGAACCCGCACGTCCGCGGCGCCGCGTTCGGCATCACCAGAGGCACGACGCGCGCGCATCTGGTCCGCGCCGTGCTCGAATCGATGGCATTCCAGACCGCCGACCTCATCGGCGTGATGCAGAGCGACTCCGGCACGTTCATCCCCTCTCTGGCGGTCGACGGCGGAGCGTCGGCAAACGATCTGCTGCTCCGGATGCAGGCCGACCTGCTCGGGAAAAAGATCATAAGGCCGGGATGCGTCGAAACCACGGCCATGGGCGCCGCTTTCCTCGCGGGACTTGCGACGGGCGCCGTAAGCTCTGCCGCCGACATCGTCAGGGAGCGTCATATCGCGGCCGAATTCTCACCGCAGATCTCGCCCGCCGAACGCCAGGACAGGCTCGACAGCTGGCACAGGGCGGTAAAGGCGGCGGCTGTATTCAGCGAATAGACATCCCCCGCCGATCCGGATACGAAAGGAGCCGCTCATGGAAAAGAAGGACACGGCCCCCGGCAACAGAGGGAAAAATACGCGTTTTCCAGCGAAAAAAACGTCGCATCTCGTTATTACTCTTTCGCTCTCGCTTTACGGGATACTCCTCGCGGCCTTCGCGCAGCACCCGGCGCCCGACAGATATCTCTGTGCCGCCGCCATGCTCTTCTCGTCGCTCGGAGACATCGTGCTCATGAACTTCCGGCCGGTCACCGACAGGCTCCGCCTTCACGGGTTCGTCGCCGGAGGAACTGTCTTCGGCATCTCGCATATCATATACGCCGCGGGATTCGCCGTCCTGAATCTCGTCCGCGGCGGAAGTCTTTCAAATGCCGGGCTCATCGCGGCAGTGGCGGTCTGGGCCGTGCTCATAACTTTCGGAGCATTCAGATACAGGGACGCCGGCAAATCGAAGCAGCTGTTCCTGCCTGTCGCGGGTTATCTCACGCTGATATGCGCCGACTGCGCTTCGGTCTGGGCGGCCGCCGTATCGCTCGGCGGGCTGAGGTGGGTCTCCGCCGCGGGCATACTTCTCTTCCTCGCGTCGGACCTGTTCATCTTCTTCGACAAGCTGCTCGGCGTCAGGACGAAAAACAACGACCTCGCGATCTGGATACTCTATCCCGTTGGCCAGTTCCTGCTCCTTACCGGAGGCTGACGGCGGGACCTGGCCGTAAGACATGTCGGTAATGATCATAAAAACGCCGCGGATGACGCATCCGGGGCGTTTTTATGTTCTGTTCGTGTGTCTCGGGCGATCAGCGCGGCCTCACCTGTCTCTGGTGACGAGGGGCATGATCTTCCGAAGGATGCTGTCGACGTCGACTCCGGCAGCTCTGGCGGCGGTCATGCCGCTCTTCGGCACCGCGAAGGTGTCGTCGGTCCCGATCACGGTACATGTGAACCTGTCACGGTCCGCCGCGTCGCGTACGGCGTCTGAGAGGTTCATTCCGAAGCCGCCCTGCTTTATCTCCTCCTCGATGAATACGATCCGGCGGACATTCGGGGGAAGCTTTTTCACGATCAGCTCCGCAGGAACCGAATACGGCTTTATCAGCTCGCAGAGCGCGAGGCCGCAGCCGATACCGGCGGCCTTCAGTCTGTCGGCGGCCTCGACAGCCACCGATGCCATCCTGCCGTGACATACGATGACGATCCCCGCCCCGTCGAGGCGCGAGAAGCGCACTCCGGAGAGCGAGCGGAACCCGTCGGGGTAAAACTCGGACACGACGCGCGGGTCTTCGCTTCCGTTCGGATACCTCACGGCAGCAGTCGTTCCCGAGGCCAGCGCCGCGCGGAGAGACGCCCTGAGCGAGTCGTAGGTCGCAGGTGCGAATATCTCGACGCCCGGTATCGACGAGAGGAAGGCAACGTCGAATATCCCGTGGTGCGTCGCGCCGTCGGCCTCGTTAAGACCCGCCCTGTCGATGCAGAGCGTGAGGGGCAGCCCCTGGAGAGCGGCGTCGTGAAGTATGCTGTCGTACGCCCTCTGGAGGAAGGTGGAATAGATCGCGCATACCGGCTTCATGCCGTCTGAGGCAAGTCCTGATGCAAAAGTCACGGCGTGAGCCTCGGCGATCCCGACGTCGAAGAAGCGCTCGGGGAACATGCGGTGGAACTTGTCGAGAGAAGTGCCCTTCTCCATCGCGGCGGTAACGGCGCATACGGTGCCGTCGACCGTCGCGGCCTTGCAAAGAGCTTCGCCGAACTCGGCCGAAAACCCGTTCGTTCCGGAAAAGCCGGCGGCCGGGACCGAATGCCACTCGCCGGGATTTTTCTCTGCGGGCGGATAGCCCTTCCCTTTCACTGTTTTTACGTGGATGACCGCGCTCTCGCCGTGCTTCACAGCCTCCCGGAAGGCGGTCTCGAGCTTGCGCCTGTCGTTTCCGTCGACCGGACCGACGTAGTAAAGACCGAGGTCCTCGAACAGATTCGATCCGTAAAGGCCGTCCTTTAGCTTTTTCTTGAAGGCGGTGAGGAAGCGCAGTACCGGCTTTCCTATCAGCGGGATCGCCGACAGGATCTTTCTCGTCACCAGTTTGGTCCTGAAGTATCCGGGCGTCGTGCGTATGTTCGACAGACTGCGCGCGAAGCTGCCTATGTTCTTCGAGATCGACATCTCGTTCTCGTTTATGACTATGAGCAGCTTCAGGTCGCCGGCCTGCGGGCAGTTGTTGAGCGCCTCGTGCACCATGCCGCCGGTAAAGGCGCCGTCGCCGATCACGGCGACCGTCCAGTTGCCGCTGCCCGACAGCTTTTCCGCCTCGGCGATGCCGAGCGCCGCGGACAGCGCCGTCGAACTGTGCCCGGCGCCGAAAGGGTCGTATACGCTCTCGGAGCGTTTAGTGAAGCCGGATATACCGCCCGGCCTGCGAAGGGTGTCGAAGCTGTCGAACCTGCCGGTGAGCAGTTTGTGGACGTAGCTCTGATGACCCACGTCGAACACGATCTTGTCGTCGGGCGCGTCAAAGACGCGGTGCAGCGCGAGAGTCAGCTCGACGACCCCGAGGTTCGAAGCCAGGTGCCCGCCGTTCTCGCTCACGCGCTCGACGAGGCATTCCCTTATCTCATCGGCAAGGCTGTCGGTGTCTTCGTCGCTCAGCAGTTTCAGGTCGGCCGGCGACGCGATCCCCGAAAGGATGGGGTATTTATTTTTCTGATTCTGATCCATATGCCGGTTCTTTCCGGGGCGTATGCCCGCTTCGTTTTCTGTTTCTCCCCGTCACTTCACTGTCCGCCGGCGTTCCCGTATACCTCCGCCGCGTATCTGACAGTCGACATCGCGTCGGGGGAATACCTGTCGGCTCCTGTCATCTTTGCGTATTCGGCCGTGAGCACGGCACCTCCGACGACGGTCTTTACACCGGGGCAGCGCTCTTTCAGCATACGCACGGTACGCTCCATCGACGGAACGGTGGTCGTCATGAGAGCCGAGAGCCCGACGAGCTTCGCGCCGCTCTCCTCCGCCGCGAGGCATACCCTCTCCGGCGGGACGTTCTTTCCGAGATCGATGACCTCGTATCCGTAGCTGCGGAGCATCACTCCGACGATATTCTTTCCGATGTCGTGTATGTCGCCCTCGACGGTCGCGAGGACTACCTTGCCGGCGCTCCCGCGCCTCTGCCCGCCGGGACGCTTCTCCATGAAGTCGGTGATCACGCCCAGCGCGGCGATCGCGGCGTCGGCCGCGGCGAGCAGACCGGGCAGGAAGATAAGCGATTTCTCAAAATCCGAACCCACCCTGTCGAGCGCTGGGATCACCTCGTCGGTTATGACCTTCTGCGGATCGCGTTCGGCGCACAGCTTCTCAGCTTCCGCGCGTGCGGCGGACGGCATGCCGCATATCACGGCTTCCTTCAGCGTCAGGCCCCCGGGGCCCGGGTGCGCCGCGGTCTGATCCCTGCTTCCGTCAGACGCCGAGACGGCAAAAGCCTCCTCGTCGGCGGCGGCGCTTTCCGGGTCTTTCGCGAAGCGCATCATCGGAGCGCAGTAGGGGTTCATGATGGCGGCGTCAAGTCCCGCCGCGGCGGCGGAGCGCAGGAATCCGTAGTTCACTCTCTCCCTGTCGGGAAGGCCGAAGGATATGTTGGACACGCCGAGAGAAGTCAGCACTCCGAGTTCGGACTTTATCAGTCTCAGCGCCGCGAGCGTCTTCTCGGCGGCGAGGCTGTCAGCGCCGAGAGTCAGGGCGAGCGGATCGACGATGATCCTCTCTCTGCCTATACCGTATTCCGCCGCCCGGCAGACGATCCTCCGGGCGATCTCCAGCCTTCCCTCGGGCGAGTCGGGTATCCCTTCGCCGTCGAGAGTCAGCGCGATGACTGTCCCGCCGTATTTCGCGGCGAGCGGAAGGATACCGGACATCGACTCTTCACTTCCGTTCACGGAATTGATGAGAGGCAGGCCGTCGTAGATCCGCAATGCCGCCTCCATTGCGGCTGGAGAGGAGGTGTCGATCTGCAGCGGCAGATGACAGACCTTCTGGACGTCCTCCACCGTCTTGCGGAGGACGGCCGGCTCGTCGATGCCGGGGATCCCGACGTTGACGTCGAGTATGTCGGCGCCGAGAGATGCCTGCGACAGCGCCTCGGAAACGGCGTAGTCGCCGTCGCCGGCGAGCAGCGCCTCTCTGAAACGCTTCTTTCCGGTCGGGTTTATCCTCTCGCCTATGACGGCGACGCCGGAAGAGGTACGCACGGCATATCCGGGGCCGGAGCAGCCGCCGTCACCGCCACCGAAGACAAATATCTCCGACCGGCTCGATATCCTGCACCTCACATTCTTCTCACGCGCCGCCGGCCTTATATCCGAGAGCGCCGAACGAAGCGCCTTTATGTGCTCGGGCGTCGTGCCGCAGCACCCGCCGAGCAGTACGGCGCCACGCCTTGCGATCTCAGTCATCGTTTCGGAGAATTCTCCGGGACCGCAGTCGTATACCGCCCTGCCGCTCCGGCCGGCGGAGGGAAGCCCCGCGTTGGGGTTCACGCATACCGGTATGTTCACCGAATCCAGCACCGACGGCAGGATGTCGAGCATCGAGCCCGGCCCGAACGAGCAGTTCATTCCGACAGCGTCGGCTCCGAGGCCCTCGAGTGCCGCAGACATGACCGACGCAGGAGTCCCGGTGAAGCTCCTCCCGTCCTTTCCGTATGCGCAGGTGACGACGGCCGGAAGATCGCAGTTCTCCTTCACGGCAAGGAGCGCGGCCCTGACCTCGGAAAGATCGCCGAAGGTCTCGAGCAGTATGAGGTCGTATCCGCCGGCAGCGACGGCTGCCCTCACGGACGCCGCGAAGACCTCATATGCGCCGTCGAAGGTGATGTCGCTCCCGACGAGCCTGCCGCAGGGGCCGATGTCGTACGCCGCGTAAACTTCCCTTCCGGCAAGCTCTGACGCACGCCTGATGTTCCGCAGCCCGGCCGCGGCCATTCGGTCGACGGTGATCCCCCCGCCGTCCGGGTAGTTCAGGCTGTTCGCCCCGAAGGTGTTCGATTTGATGATATCGGCTCCCGCCTCGATGTAGCTCCGGTGTATGCCGCAAACGGCGTCGGGGCGTGTTATCCCCCACACCTCCGGAGCGACGCCTGCGGGAAGTCCGCGGCTGTGCAGGAGGGTGCCCGTCGCGCCGTCGAAAAGAAGGAAGCCTTTTCCCTCGCACCCGGCAAGAGCTGTCCTGAAGTCTTTCACTGCCGCTCACGCTTTCCGCAGCGGCCAGAGGCCGTGCCGTCCGCGGGGATCATCGACATATAAGCGTCATGTATCCTGCCCGCGACGTACGCGCTGTTCATCGTATAGAGGTGTATACGCTTCACGCCGGCC
>CADCPG010000016.1 GCA_902803255.1 uncultured Ruminococcus sp.
ATGATACAGTCGGCCTTCGAATCCCTCGAGATAGTGAAGAGCAGATTCAACACCGTCACCGCCGGGGGAGTGAAGGTCACGATGCAGCTGGCCAAGGGTCAGAATCCCGTGGCTTGCGCCAGGGCTTTCTCGTACGTCGCGTCGCTGCCGGGCAGGGACAAGCGTCTGCTCATCATGATCGACGACAAGAGCGACAACACGAACAACTCCGAGAGCGTGTGCTGGATATACGACTGCGACTATTCGGCGCTGAAGGATCCTTCGGTCGGAGTCATAGTATTTGCCGGAAAGCGATGCCGCGACCACAGGCTTCGCGCTCTTATCGCCGGAGTAGACGGCGAAAAGATCAGGATCTGCGACAGCCTCGGCGGAGGCGGGGAGCTGATACTGTCATCCGGCGGCGGTGACGTATATATCCTGAACGACCCGTACATACTGAAGGAATCGACGGCTGTCCGCGACGTCATTGCCGGGAGGCTCTCAAATGCTGATTGAAAATCTTTTTCCGGAGGTGTGCAACCTCTTCGGCGATCCGCAGAACGCGGCCTACCTCCTCATGTCGGCCGAAGGAGCGGAAGAGATCAGGACACCGCTCGACGGGATCCCTTATTTCGTATCGGGAAGACCCGACATCATTTTGATGGGTTCAATGAGCGAGAGTACTCAGAGACGCGTCACAGAGAAGCTCCGCCCGTACAGGGACAGGATATCCGATCTTATAGAATCGGGTTGTGTGTTCCTCATGACCGGCAACGCCCTCGACGTCTTCTGCCGCAGTATCACTTACGTTACTGAAAATATTGTGACCGACGGCCTCGGCATCTTCGACGGATTCGAGGTCGTTACCGACTGGTTCAAGCGCAAAAACGGCAAGATCATCGGCAAATGCGACGGTGTGACGGTCACCGGATTCCGCTCTCAGTTCGCCGAGATATCGGGCGATAATTCTCAAATGTATTTTGTGAAAGCTGACAGGGGCGACGGTATTCGGGCGGGTGTCCCGTACGAAGGCATAAGATACAGGAATTTTATAGGAACGCAGATACTGGGACCGATCCTTCCGCTGAATCCGGGATTCACATCGTACCTGATCAGACTCTGCGGAGGGATCCCGCATCCGGCCTTCGAAAAAGAGGCCGTCGAGGCCTTCGACCGCAGGGTGGAGGAGTTCCTCGATCCTTCGGTGAAGTTCTGACGGCCGTATTATGATTCCGTAGTTCCGTTTCAGTCCCTGGGGCCGGAATAGACTCCCTGCGCTCTCTGGGGCAGGGAATATACGATCGCGAGCCCGTACTGCGCATAGGTATAGCCGCCGTAAGGCGTGCTCCCGTCCCCGGGCGTCAGCAGCGGATGCTTGTTGTCGATGAAATTGCCAGACCCGATATATCCGCTGTCTTTAAATATGTCCTCTGTGTCGTTGCGGCAGAAATAGAGCCAGCAGGTGTTTCCGCCGTTGTCGTCGTAGGTGACGTCCACCCAGTACCACTTGCCGTCGTCGAACTTGACGAGGTTCCAGGCGTGGCTGAGGTTGACGACGTATACGTTGTCGATCCCCATGACGTTCATCGCCATCTGGAATGTCTTGGCGAAGCACTCGCAGACGCCGCCGGTCTTTTTGAAGTAGCCGAGGACGCAGTGCGCCTCGTGTTCTTCGGAAGGCAGCCCGTCGGAGCCGTATCTGTAATCTATCGCTGACGTGATCCTGTCGTGGACCGACAGCGCGATGCCGCAGACCGAGGAACGCGACGCGGCTTCGGTGCACATCTCCGCCATCTCCGCGTAGATCGCGCTGTTGAGCTGCTGTCTTACCGTCGCGCTCCCGTATTCATCGGCGCAGAGGACCGGGAAGTAGACATCGGAGCCGATGCTGTAGCTGATGTACTGGCTGGGGAACCAGTAGTAAAGCGGATGGTCGTAGCGGAAGAGCAGGAAGGTCTCCGCGATCTCGTCGTTAGACAGGCCCGTGACTTTTACCTCGGCGGCAACGCTGCTGGAGATGCTCTTCAGCTGGTCGACCTGGCTTTTGTAGAATCCGGCGTCGACCTTCTGGCAGAACATCGAGTATCCGGCGTTTCCGGAGCCGTGGAACGCGAGAGAGGCGGCAGCGAGGTCGGAATAGAAGGTCCGACGCGCCCCGGCGTTGGAGAGTCCCGCTATGTAATCGTAACCGTATCCGCCAGAATAGAGCGACGGATCGGTGAAGTCGGGAAGCGTCACTGACGGTGACGTCGTGACCGGCGTCTGCGCGGTGACGGCAGCAGTCGTGATCGGCGTCTGCGCGGTGACTGGAGCCGTCGTGACCGGCGTCTGCGCGGTGACTGGAGCCGTCGTAACCGGCGTCTGCGCGGTAACGGGAGCCGTCGTGACAGGCGTCTGCGTGGTGACTGGAGCTGTCGTGACTGGCGTCTGCGTGGTGACTGGAGCCGTCGTGACCGGCGTCTGCGTGGTGACTGGAGCCGTCGGGACCGGCGTCTGTGAGGTGACGGCAGCAGTCGTTATCGG
>CADCPG010000017.1 GCA_902803255.1 uncultured Ruminococcus sp.
ATTATGAGCATGGCCGTCGGTCTTTCCGATTCGGTCAGCCACGACGAGAAGGAAAAGAACACCGCGAGGAACTTCACACCCGTCACGAGCGCCAGC
Source organism: uncultured Ruminococcus sp. (assembly GCA_902803255.1). Taxonomy (GTDB): domain Bacteria; phylum Bacillota; class Clostridia; order Oscillospirales; family CAG-272; genus CAG-390. Next base: position 97 of record CADCPG010000017.1, read on the forward strand.
TTCTCGAATCCCGAAGCCGCCGCGTCGAGGTGCGAGTCGACGTCACGCAGCTTTCTGAGAGCCAGCACGATCAGGATGTAGCCGATAAAATCCGGGAGCGGATCGATTATCGAGTATTCGGGATTGAACAGGAAAAAGGGAGCCGCGAGCATAAGGCCGAAGGAAAGGGCCTTCACGCCGCCCATGCCGGCACCGCCGGAAACATCTGCTCTTCTCATTGCCGGAACTCCTTTCACCGTTCTGTCACGCCTCTCACGGGCGCGCTCTCAGCCGTCGTCGCGGACTCCCGCGCCGCAGCATTTCTTGTATTTCTTTCCGCTGCCGCAGGGGCAGGGATCGTTCGGACCGACGGCCGCGCTCTTGCGCACCGGGACCTTCGGTCCGGCGGCGGCGGCGTTCCCCGGGATCTTTCCTCCGGCCTGTCCCGACGGACGGGCGGCCTGCGCGGGACGTCCGAAACGCAGCCTCGACGGAGACGCCTGGGCGGCCGGTGCGGCCCTTCTGAACTGTATCGTCAGGACCTGTCGGACCGTCCTCTGTCTTATCTCGTTTATCATGTCGGAATACATGGCGGAGCCGAGTATCCGGTATTCGTTGAGCGGGTCGCGCTGCGCGTATGACTGCAGCATGACGTTCTGCTCGAGGTCCTCCATCATGTCGATGTGGTCGAGCCAGAGCTCGTCGACCGCCTCGAGGAGCACGTACCGCTCGAAGGGATGGAAGAGTCCGTCGGCGTCCTCCGACTCGCGTCGGTCATAGAGGGCGAGACAGTTCTCCGCGATCTTCTCCGCGGCCTCCTTCGCCTCCTTCTCGCCTATGACGCCCTCGGCGAAGTCGAGATCGCCCTTCTCAAGGCCCCAGCCGAGATATTTGCGGTAGAGCGCGCCGGTATCGAGCCTGTATCCCCTGCCGTTCTCCTCCTGCGCGAACGCCTCGGAGACCGAGTCTGCGGCCGTCGAGGAGATCATCTCCCTGATCTTGCCCGAGACGTCGCCCTCCATCAGTATCTCGTAGCGCTGCCCGTAGATCTGAAGTCGCTGCTCGTTCAGTATGTCGTCGTACTGGAGCACGTTCTTCCTGCGTTTGAAGTTTTCCGACTCCACGTTCTTCTGGGCCTTTTCTATGACGTCTGCCAGGATCTTCAGGTAGGATGAGAGGTCACCGTCGCCGCCGCCCTCGTTGAGCGTCGCCGAGAGCGCGGCGAAGCGCTTCATCCTGCTGTCGCCGAAGAGGCGCATGATGTCGTCGGTAAGCGACACGTAGAAGGTCGACTCGCCGGGGTCTCCCTGACGTCCGGCGCGTCCGCGCAGCTGATTGTCGATGCGGCGCGACTCGTGGCGCTCGGAGCCTATGATGCACAGGCCTCCGGCGGCGATGACCTTCTCGCGGTCCTTCCTTATCGACTCCTCGAAGCTGTCGTGGTATTCGCGGTATATGCGGTTGGCCTCGAGCTGGACGGGGTCGTCGGTGCGGTATTCACAGACCGAGAGCGCGATCTGCTCGGGCGTGAAGCGGTCGAGCTTGCGCATCTCGTTGCGGGCGAGCATCTCGGGGTTGCCTCCGAGCATGATGTCGGTCCCGCGGCCGGCCATGTTTGTGGCCAGCGTCACCGAGCCCGACATGCCCGCCTCGGCGATGACCTGCGCTTCTCTGGCGTGGTCCTTCGCGTTGAGCATGTTGAACCTGATGCCTGCCGCCCGAAACAGCTTCCCCAGCTGCTCCGACTTCTCGACCGACGCCGTGCCTATGAGCACCGGACGTCCGGTGTCCCGGCATTCCAGCACCTTCTTCACTATCGCCTCGAATTTGTGGGCTTCGTCGGTGAAGATGCGGTCGCTGTTGTCCTTCCGGATCATCGGGCGGTTGGTCGGGACCTCGACGACGTCGAGTCCGTATATCTCGCGGAACTCGTCCTCCTCGGTCTTGGCGGTTCCCGTCATGCCCGAGAGCTTGCGGTACATCCTGAAGTAGTTCTGGATCGTGACTGTCGCGACGGTCCGGTTTTCGCCCTGTATATTGACCTTTTCCTTGGCTTCGATGGCCTGGTGGAGGCCGTCGTTGTATCTTCTGCCCGGCATCAGACGCCCGGTGAACTTGTCGACGATGATCACCTCTCCGTTCTGGATAACATAGTCGACGTCGCGCTTCTTGACGCCCCAGGCGTGTATCGCCTGGTTCATGTTGTGCGAGATCTCCGCGTTCTCGGGGTCGTTGAGGTTGTCGATGCCGAAGAACTTCTCCACCTTCGCTATGCCGCGCGGCGTGAGGACGGCGCTCGAGTGCTTCTCGTCGACGATATAGTCGTAGTTCTCGTCGTCGGTCTCCTGCTTGGAGTCGAGCTCCTTTATCACCTTCGGCGAGAGACGCTTAGTACAGTCGCTGCAGCGCTGGTAGATATCCGAAGTTTTTCCGCTGACGCCGGAGATGATGAGCGGCGTTCTGGCCTCGTCGATGAGTATCGAGTCGATCTCGTCGATGATGCAGTAGTTGTGGCCGCGCTGCATCAGCTGGGAGCGGCTCTTCGCGATATTGTCTCTGAGGTAGTCGAAACCGAACTCGGTGTTGGTGCCGTAGGTGATGTCGCAGGCATACATCTTCTGTTTGTCGGGTACGGTCATCGACGCCAGGACGACGCCCGTCGTCATGCCGAGGAAGCTGTAGACCCTGCCCATCTCGTCGGCGTCGCGCTGAGCGAGGTACTCGTTGACCGTAACGACGTGCACGCCTTTTCCCGACAGCGCGTTGAGATACGCCGGCATAGTCGCGACGAGCGTCTTTCCCTCACCCGTCTTCATCTCGGCGATCCTGCCCTGGTGGAGCAGTATCGCGCCGAGTATCTGTACGTAGAACGGGCGTTTCTTCAGAACCCTGTCGGCAGCCTCGCGGACCGCCGCGAAGACGTCGGGCAGGAGCTGCTCCTCCGTCTCTCCGGCCGCCATGCGCTCCCTGAATATCTTCGTCATCCCGCCGAGCTCGCCGTCCGACATCGCGGAGTATTTTCCCGCAAGGGCGTCGACCGCCTGGGCGACGGGCGTTATCTTCTTTATCGCTCTTTTGCTGTAGTCTCCGAACAGCAGGTTTTCAAGCTTCATTACGCGAAAGACCTCTTGTATCTGTATCGTTCTCCGGGAAGTCCGCGG
>CADCPG010000018.1 GCA_902803255.1 uncultured Ruminococcus sp.
CTCCTGCTGTAAGAAGGCCCGAACGTGTGACGGATGTTGTCCGGATTGAAGCTCATGGAGATCTCGCTCCCGAGCTTGTCGTACGAGAAGTAATTGTAGCGCTGGCGCCTGCCTCCGAGCACCGAGAGTGCGACACCGTCGGCGACCATCCCGTCCACCGCCATGTTCATCAGCTTCCTCATGAATCCGCGCGAGCGCTCGTACGGATGAACGGCGACGTTCCCGATGCCGCGGGTCTTCAGGAGCTTTCCGCACACGACGATATCGTGGTCGAATGCCCCGACGGCCGCCCGGATCTTCCCGTTTTCAACCGCCACGTAGGAGTTGCCCGCGGGGTCGAGCTCATATCTGTAGAGCTTGGGCAGCAGTTTCTTGAAATCGTCCGAATTCCCGTTGAATCCGAACACGTAATTGATGAAATCGACGTATTCATCGAACATTTCGGGCGTTCCCGCGCCGTAGTACACGCCGTTCTCGGTCACGTTAAGGCTCCTGCCGGCGGACAGTATTCTCTCTGTCCCGGTCATTTTCGCCGTATCTGCCATGGTCTTGTCCTCCGTTGATCGTATTTCTCTGATTTATTATTTTACTGATTGGTTGCGGTTTTTCAGCCGTACAGCAGCTTTCCCGGCGGTGCTGCCGCAGCTGTATCTGATCCGGTATGAATTTCCGCAGCTGCCTGCCGGTCTTCCGTATTCATCCCGCCGTGTTTACTCCGCGATCTCCACCCCGCTGTGCGAAGCCCCGCAGACGAAGGTCACAGCCCCCGGAAAGAGCTCTCCCGCGCGCCTCCCGGCGGAGACAGCTTCCTCGCGCGTCCCGAAAGGCAGATAGACGGCCGACCCGCTGCCGCACAGGCCCGCGCCGCCCATGCTCTCCATGATCATCGCGGCCTCCGGGCAGATCGACGGCAGCACCTTCTCGAAGATGTTGTACATGCAGTCAGAGATCCCGTCCGCGCCGCGCGACGATATTGCCTCCGCGATGCCGTCCGGATCCTTCGGAGCGTATCCGTCGAAGCCGCGGAACATACGGTCAAGCTCGGAATAGGCACGGCCGGTCGAAATGCCGCTCTGCGGTTTGATAATGAGAAAATGCATATCGGGGAAGCCGGACGTTGCCGAGATCTCTCCGCCTGTACCCGTGACCGACCGGAGGCCGCCGGCAAGGCAGAATGGGACATCGGAGCCCACCTTCAGCGCTATGTCGCGGAGCCTCTCCTCCCCGACCGGCCGGCCGAGCATCCTGTCGAGACCGTAGAGCACGGCCGCTCCGTCGGCGCTCCCGCCTCCAAGTCCCGCGGACGAGGGTATCCTCTTTTCAAGTTCGATCTTTATGTCGCAGTCCCGGCCGGCAGCTTCGAAATACGCATCCGCGGCCCGGTACGCGATATTCGTACCGTCATTCGGTATCCCCGGCTCATCGCACACCAGGGTTATCTTCCGCCCGGGGCTCAGGCTTCCGCGCGGGCCGGCCTGAAAGACAGTCAGCCTCACGGTATCGGCGACCGAGAGCGAGAGCATGACTGACGAGAGCGTGTGATATCCGTCGGGGCGTCTGCCGGTTATCTCGAGGAACGGATTGATCTTCGCGTGCGCCAGAAGCGTCATTCGCAAAGGAGCACCGCGCCCGGTCCCGGACTGTTCGGCTTTCGTATCGTACAATGTCTCCGTCCTCCGATCGCTGTTTTTTCCAAATAATAATTATATCACATCAGGCGATGTAAATTCAAGTCTTACATCTGACTTTCAGCCTGTCTTTGTTAACATCCGCTTAATAAAATAGTAATATAATATCTTTGTATGTCTGTGGCACGTCAGAATGAGCCGTTCAGACAGCCGGAGGATATCAATGCTGGAGAAACTTAAGGAAGAAGTCTGCGCCGCGAATCTGGAGCTGGTAAAGAGGGGACTCGTTATCAGCACATGGGGGAACGTCTCGGGGAGGGATCCCGAGACCGGCCTCATCGTAATAAAGCCGTCGGGAGTCGCATATTCGGAAATGCTCCCGCGGGACCTTCCGGTCGTCGCTCCGGACGGGCACACGGTCGAGGGCTCGCTGCGTCCGTCGTCGGACACGCCGACTCACCTCGCGCTTTATTCCGCGTTCCCCGGGATCGGCGGGATAACTCACACCCATTCGCCGCTCGCCGTGGCCTTCGCGCAGGCCGGCAGGCCGATCCCCGCGTACGGTACGACGCACGCCGACTGCTTCCCGGGGCCGGTACCCTGCACCCGGCGGATGACGCCTGAGGAGATCGCCGGGGATTACGAATACAACACCGGGCTCGTGATCGCAGAGACGGTGCGAGAGCCCGGCGCGGACATGATGCGCGCGGTGCTGGTGCACTCGCACGGGCCGTTCACCTGGGGACCCGACGCCATGGCATCGGTCGATGTCGCGGAGATACTCGAGGCGGTAGCCGGCATGGCGATCAATACCGAGATCCTTATGACGGCCGGAGAGATGCCTCAGATGCAGCGCGAGCTCTTAGAGCGGCACTTTTACAGAAAGCACGGAAAAAACGCGTATTACGGTCAGAGTAACTGCTGATAGATCAGCCGTGACTCACGAGTAACGGCAGATAGATCTGCCGACCGGGAGCGATAATGCGAAAACCTGAAACACTCAAAAGGGAACCGGGGTCAAGGCCGGTTCCCTTAAGCATTATGAAGGTCAGTTTTCTTCCGTGTCCCCGGCACCTGCCAGATTTCCGGGACAATTATTGAGACAAATCTGCTTTACGCTTCCTGCGAACAGCAAGCATTGTTGAAAAAGACAAGGACAGAACTGCGATCACGCTCATGGCAAAAACAGATTCCGTGAA
>CADCPG010000019.1 GCA_902803255.1 uncultured Ruminococcus sp.
AGGAACAGCTGCTTTCCGTCAGGAACAGCCGCGCTCGAGCCTCGACATTATCTCGCGGTACGCTTCCGCGACTCCGCCCAGATCGCGTCTGAAGCGGTCTTTGTCGAGCTTCTTTTTCGTCGCGCTGTCCCAGAGGCGGCAGGTGTCGGGGCTTATCTCGTCGGCAAGGACGACCGTGCCGTCGGCGAGTCTTCCGAATTCAAGCTTGAAATCGACGAGCGTCACGCCGCGCTCCGCCCAGAACGACTTCATCTCACTGTTGACCCTGAAGGCGGTGTCTTTTACCGCTGCGATCTCCTCCGCCGTCGCGAGCTTCAGAGCCGCGACGTGATACGAGTTGATGAGCGGGTCTCCCAGAGCGTCGTTCTTGTAAGAGAACTCTATCGTCGGCGAATCGAAAACGATCCCCTCCTCAACTCCGAAGCGGGAAGAGAAAGAGCCTGCCGAGATGTTCCTGACGATCACTTCGAGGGGGATTATCGACACCCTTTTCACGAGCGTCTCCCTCGAATTCAGTTCTCTTACAAAATGCGTGCGGATGCCCTTTTCCTCGAGCATCTTCATGAGCAGGTTGCTCATACGGTTGTTGATCTCGCCTTTGGCTTCGATCGTGCCTTTCTTCTGCCCGTTGAAGGCGGTGGCGTCGTCTTTGTAGGATACGATCACCAGCCCGGGATCATCGGTCTCGAAGAGCTTTTTCGCCTTTCCTTCGTAGATCTGTTTTCCGCGGATCATTTTTATTTCCTCCGGTTATTTCGCAGATAATTGTGTAAATCCTGATTAAGGCCGGCGCTCAGAGGCCGCTGTCCCCGTAGTTCGGGAGCACGCGGGCCGACGGATCGTCGACGTCGCAGCCCTTCCATGAGCGGTTCGGCATCCAGAAGCCGGCGATCATCTCCGCCTGCCCCGGATAGTACTTCTCAAAGATCTCGCGGTAGAGAAGCGACTCCTTGGTGAAGGGAGGCGAGTATTTGTATTTTCCGCGTTTTTCCGCGAATTCGGCGTCGGTATATGTTTTTTCGGCGTATTCTTTCAGAATATCGACCATCGAATGACCGACGGCGTCCGAAAAGGCCGCTTTTTCGCGCCACAGGATGGCGTCGGGAAGATAACCCGTGCCCTCGAAGGCGTGCCGGAGCAGGTATTTGCCCTTTCCGTACCGGTTTAGCTTGAGTTCGGGATCGACGCTCATGACGTATTTCACGAAGTCGAGGTCGCCGAACGGTACTCTCGCCTCGAGCGAGTTCACCGAGATGCAGCGGTCGGCCCTGAGCACGTCGTACATGTGGAGCTCGCGGATCCGCTTCTCGGCCTCTTTCCGGAATTCATCCGCCGAGGGGGCGAAATCGGTGTATTTGTACCCGAAAAGCTCGTCCGAGATCTCTCCGGTCAGCAGCACGCGTATGTCGGTGGACTCGTGTATGGCCCGGCAGACGAGATACATGCCGATGCTTGCCCGCACGGTGGTTATGTCGTAGGTGCCGAGCAGTTCGACGACGGTCTCGAGCGACTCTGTCACGTCGTCGGGAGTCATGAACACCTCGGTGTGCCGGCTGCCGATGTGCTCCGCGACCTGCCTTGCGTATTTCAGATCGATGGCGTCGCTGCTCATGCCGATCGCAAAGGTCCGGATCGGCCGGCTGCTCTCCCGCGCCGCGATGGCGCATACGAGCGAGGAGTCGAGGCCGCCCGAGAGCAGGAATCCCACTTTCGCGTCGGAGACCAGGCGCTTTTTAACTCCGGCGGTCAGCTTTTCGCGGATCTTTTCGCACACCGTCTCAAGGCCGTCGGTGTTGCCCGGGATCCGGGCGGCTATGTCGGAATATCTGAAAAATCGCCCGCCCCTGTAATAGTGTCCGGGAGGGAAGGGCATTATCCTTTCGCATATCCCGGTGAGGTTCTTCGGTTCGCTGGCGAAGACCGCGGTGCCCCGGGCGTCGAGGCCGTAATAGAGGGGCCTGATCCCGATCGGGTCGCGGGCGGCGATATACTCGCCGGTGCGGCCGTCGTATATGACGCAGGCGAATTCGGCGTCGAGCATGCCGAACATGCCGGTCCCGTATTCGAAATACATCGGAAGCAGGATCTCGCAGTCGCTGCCGCTCGCGAAGGTGTATCCCTTCTTTTCGAGCTCGCTGCGCTGCTCCGCGAACCCGTAAAGCTCGCCGTTGCAGACGGCGTACGAGCCGTCGAGCCCGAACGGCTGCATTCCTGACGGAGTCAGCCCCATGATCGACAGCCTGTGGAAGCCCAGAAGGCCTTTGCCGGTCTTTACCGTTTTCGTATCGTCGGGGCCGCGGCTCTTCGTCTTCGCGAAGCTTTCCTCAAGCAGCTTTTCGTCCGCGACCTCACCGCAGTATCCTAAAATGGAACACATAAACAATCCTTTCCCATTCACGCACTCATGCAGCCGAAGACATTTCCCCGGCTGCAGAGCGTGGTATATACGTTGATTTTATTCGTCATCCTGGAGAGCGTCGTAGCCCTCTTCGCCGGTGCGGACCCTGACGACGTTCTCGACATCGTAGACAAAGATCTTTCCGTCACCTATGTGACCGGTGTAGAGGACCTTCTTCGCAGTCTCGATGACGTCTCTGACCGGCACTTTGCTCACCACGATGTCCACCTGGACCTTGGGCAGCAGGTTCGTCTCGACCGCGACTCCTCTGTAGTACTCCGGCTTGCCCTTCTGACGGCCGCAGCCCATGACGTGCGACACCGTCATGCCGGTGATGCCGAGCCTGCTCATCGCCTCCTTGAGCGCGTACAGCCGCTCCTCCCTGAAGACGATCTCGATCTTGGTGAATTTAACTCCGCCGCTCTCGAAAGCCGGGACCTTCTTAACGGGTACGGCCTCGGCGGCCGGGACCGTCCCTGATACCGCGGTGATCCCTTCGGCAGGGCCGAAGTCGGCGTACTTGTCGACAGCCGGGGCGAAATCGGCGTACGCGGACGGAAGTCCGTGCTCGGAGATGTCAAGTCCCTTCATCTCGTCTTCGGGGGAGGCGCGCAGGCCGTGGACCTTTCCTATCAGCGCGAAGACGCCGGTCATAAGCGCCGCGGAGTAGGCCGCGACCGCCGCAAGTCCGAGCATCTGGAGCCCGAACTGTCTCCAGTCGCCGGTGTAGAGCAGTCCGCGGAGCCCGGCGGGAGCGTCGGGGTTCGCGAGCAGGCCGACCGCGACCGTTCCCCATACGCCGTTCGCAAGGTGTACGCCGACGGCGCCGACGGGATCGTCGATGTGAAGCTTAAGGTCGAGCAGCTCGACTATGACGACAACGAGTATGCCGGATACGGCGCCGACGGCAGCCGCCCCGATCCAGTCAAAGGCGTCGCAGCCGGCGGTAACGCCGACCAGCCCCGCCAGCGAGGCGTTGAGGCACATCGAGACGTCGGGCTTGCCGTTCTTTATCCAGGTGAAGATCATCGTAGTGACCGTCGCGACAGACGGCGCCACGGTGGTCGTCAGGAA
>CADCPG010000020.1 GCA_902803255.1 uncultured Ruminococcus sp.
AGCTGCGCCGTGACCCTTCCCGGAAGCGTGAGGGGGGAAGTCACCCGCGACGGGAGGATCCTGTTCCGCCGCGACGGAAGGATAAAAAAACAAAAAGCGATACACGACAAAGAAACCGAAAGGCAGGACGAACCCGAAGATGTACAGCATGAGAGATGATATCGAACGGATCCTCGTATCCGAGAAGGAGATCGAAGAGACGGTGACGCGTATCGCGGCCGAGATAGACCGCGACTACGGCGAAAGCGGACGCTCGCTTCTGCTTCTCGCGATACTCAAAGGCTCGGTGGTCTTCATGGGAGACCTCATGAAGAAGATTCGCCGGCCGGTCGAGATCGACTTCATGCGCGTATCCTCCTACTCGGGCACCGAGACGCGGGGCAAGGTCGACATACTCCTCGACCTCCACCGCGACGACCTCGGCGGGGTCGACATACTGATCGTCGAGGACATAGTCGACAGCGGAAAGACACTCGCCTACCTTTCGAACTACCTTAAATTCAAGGGCGCGCACAGCGTGAAGTGCGCCACGATGCTCAACAAGCCGTCGAGACGGAAGGTGGCCTTCGAGCCCGACTACTCCGGTCTCGTCATCCCGGACTATTTCGTCGTCGGGTACGGCCTCGATTACAACGAAAAATACCGGACGCTTCCCTTCATAGGGATCCTGAAGCCGGAGATATATACCGACTGAGGCGGAATGCCTGTGCCGGAATGCAGAACTGAAAGGCTTCTTTTAACATGAACAAACGCTCTCACAGCAACCTGAAGGCGCTGATCGCGTACGTGGTGATCATCGGACTCATCATATTCGTTGTATCACGTATGTTCGGCTCGGGCCAGAAGGATACGCTCAAATACAGCGACGTCGTCACACTCTTTAAGGAGGAGAAGGTCGAATCGTTCGAGATCGACGACGACAACGTCCTGACAATGAAGCTGAAGGACCAGACCGCCAAGGTCGCCTACGAGCTCAAGGACGTCGACTACTTCAGGGAGGACCTGGGCGAACTGATCAAGCAGCAGTACGCCGACGGGATCATCAAGGATTACGAATATGAGCCCTACCATCCCATCCCCTGGTGGGTGTCGGTACTTCCGTACGTGCTCATCGGCGTCATCTTCATCGTGCTTTACGTCGTGCTCCTCAACCAGGCCACCGGCCGCGGAGGCAAGATAAACAGCTTCGGCAAGGCCAGGGTCAAGACAGGACAGGACAGCAAGGAGAAGGTCACGTTCGATGATGTGGCCGGAGCCGAGGAGGAGAAAGAGGAACTGCGGGAGATCGTGGACTTCCTCAAGGACCCGAAGAAATACGCCGCGCTCGGCGCCAAGATCCCGCACGGCGTGCTGCTGATGGGCCCTCCGGGAACGGGTAAGACGCTCCTCGCGAAGGCCGTAGCCGGAGAGGCGGACGTACCCTTCCTCTCCATATCAGGTTCCGACTTCGTCGAGATGTACGTCGGCGTCGGCGCCTCGAGAGTGAGAGACCTCTTCGAGACCGCCCGCAAGGCTCCGGCATCGATCGTCTTCATCGACGAGATCGACGCCGTCGGACGCCACCGCGGAGCCGGACTCGGCGGAGGGCACGACGAAAGAGAGCAGACGCTCAACCAGCTGCTCGTCGAGATGGACGGCTTCGGCGCACATGACGGCATCATCGTCATGGCAGCGACGAACCGCCCCGACATCCTCGACCCCGCCCTTCTCCGTCCCGGACGCTTCGACAGGCAGATAACGGTCAACTACCCCGACATCACAGGGCGCGAGGCGATACTCAAGGTCCACGCGAGAAACAAGAAATTCGAGGATTCGGTCGATTTCTCGGTCATAGCCAAGACGACCGCCGGCTTTACCGGCGCCGATCTCGCCAACCTGCTCAACGAGGCCGCCCTGCTGGCGGTCAGACGCGGCAAGACGCTCATCGGCATGGACGACATCGAGGACGCCTTCATGAAGGTCCTCGCCGGCCCGCAGAAGAAATCCACGAGACTCAGCGAGAAGGAAAAGCGCAACACCGCCTATCACGAGGCCGGACACGCGATCGTCGAGCACTTCCTGCCAACCTGCGACCCGGTACATTCGATATCCATCATACCCGCCGGACAGACTCTCGGCGTAACGATCTCGATCCCCACTCAGGACAGGTTCAGCGTATACCGTGAAGAACTTAACGAACGGATAGCCGGACTGCTCGGAGGCCGCGTCGCCGAGATGCTGACGTTCGGAGACTTCTCGGGCGGCGCGTCGAACGACATCAAACGCGCCACCGAGATCGCCCACCAGATGGTCACCACGCTCGGCATGTCGGATCTGCTCGGACCGATCAGATACGGCTCGAGCCACGGCGACGACATCTTCCTCGGCCGCGATTTCTCGACGACCCAGGACTACTCCGACGAGACCGCCGCCAAGATCGACGCCGAGGTGCACAGGATAATCACATCAGCCTTCGACGTCGCGAAGAAAATACTCACAGAGCACGCCGACAAGCTGAAGTTCGTAGCCGAATATCTCGTCGGTCACGAGATGATGGACAGGGAGCAGTTCGAATTCGCGATGAACAATGACACCCCGACCGTCGCCGACCTCGAGAAGATCGCCGAGGAGAAGAAGAACCGCAGCCGCGACGCCAACCGCGAGGAAGCCGAGAGGCTCGAGCGCATCGAACAGCGCCGCCGCGAAGAGGAGGCGAAGCGCATGGCCGCCTTCGCCCCCGAAGACGCGGAGCACGGGGACGGCTCCGATACATCCGAAGGGCAGCCTGAAGAACAGTCCGAAGAACAGCCTGAGGGGCAGCCCGAAGGACAGCCTGAAGGACAGCCTGAAGAAACGGCGGATCCCGCCGGCGACGCAGGTGAGGCCGGCGGCGACGGTAGAGACAGCGGCGCGGACGCTCCGGACGGAGACGGCGACAGCGACGGCGAAAAGCACTGATCACCGCCCCGGGACGGCGTGAAGGCTGCCTGTCGGACGGCGTACCGGCAACAAAAATGCACTTTTCGGGCCCGCGTGTCAAAAAACAGATGTTTTCTCTTGACAACGGCGCCCGGGTGATGTATAATATACCGACGTATGATAATGTGCTTCGCGGCACTTCGAGGGGAGGGAAAAAAATGGCAGAAGTCAAGGTCAGAGAAGGCGAATCGCTGGACAGCGCTCTCCGTCGCTTCAAGAGATCCTGCGCCCGCTCCGCGGTGCTGGCAGAGCTCCGCAAAAGAGAGCACTACGAGAAACCCAGCGTAAAGCGCAAGAAGAAATCCGAAGCCGCCAGAAAGCGGAAATACAAATAATCCACAGAGGATCTAATTTCAGACACGGGACATGAGGCTCTCATCCCGCGAAATGAAGCCGGCGCCGGAAGTCGTTCTTTCCGGCGCCGTTTTCTTGAGAGAGGACGTTTTCCCGTATCGCGCCTCTCCCGGCCTTCTTTCGACCGGCTCCTCACTTCCCCCGCCGGATCGCCGCCTGCGCCGGAGGAGATGAAAAAGAGCCTCACTGACAACGACATGGAAAAGAAAACAAAAAAGACCGCGCGCAAAAAAAAGAGCGCCGCCTCCCCTTCCGCTTCCCGCAAAACACCTGCCGACACTCGCAGGGCTTCCGCGGCCGGGACAGCGTGCGCTACCCGAACCGAATCTATATTAACCAGCAAGGACAGAAAAGAAATGGAAAACAAATTCATCGTCGAAACCTCAGCAAGACACATCCACCTCACCGCCGAAGCCGTCGAGATCCTCTACGGCAAGGGAGCCGAACTCATAGTCAAGAAGATGCTCAGCCAGCCCGGCCAGTTCGCCTGCGCGAACGAGAAGATCCTTCTCACCGGCCCCAAGGGCAGCCTCGCGGTATCCGTGCTCGGGCCTATCCGTTCCGCCAACCAGGTGGAACTCTCGTTCACCGACGCCAGAGCGCTGGGAATCGTTCCTCCGGTCCGCGAGAGCGGCGACGTCGCCGGGACTCCCGGAATCAAACTCACCGGCCCCGCCGGAGAGCTCGAGATCTCAGAGGGCTGCATCGTCGCCAAGCGCCACATCCACATGACCCCCGCCGACGCCGAGGCTTTCGGAGTCGCCGACAAACAGATCGTCAGCGTAAAGCTCGACACTCCGCGTCCTCTCGTCTTCGGAGACGTCGTAGTCCGCGTCAGCCCGAAATTCGCGCTCGCTATGCACATCGACACCGATGAATGCAACGCAGCGGCGGCCTTCGGGACCGTGTACGGCGAGATAGTAAAGTAAAAAACAGCCGTCTTCCGAAAGACGGTAAAAGGAGGAATCATAAATGAAAAGAACACTGGTCAGCGTACTCATCGCTCTTATCGCCGTGTTTTCATCAGCCGCACTGACGCTCACCGCCTCGGCCGCGCTCGTTCCTACCGACTATTCAGCCTTCGGTCAGCAGACGCTCGATGTTCCGTCGGGCGGCCCCGCCGCCGTACCGGACGGAAAGATCGACAGCGGAGAATACGCCGCGGTACTCACTTTCGACGACTCCACCCCCGGCATCTCAAAGAGCGCCGACACCTTCACAGCCTATCCGGCCTCGGTAAGAGTCGGGATCACGCTCGACAGCGAATTCCTCTGGCTCGGCATCGAAGTCAACGAGCCCAATTACAAATACAGGATCAAATCGACGAACACAGCCGGATCGTATATGGCTTTCTCGATGGGATTCAACATGGGAGGCAAATTCTATCAGTGCATGGACCGCAACACGCTGACCCTGTCGGTCTGCGATGACGGTTCTCTCTTCAAGGCCAATTCCGTCCTTATCTACGACGAAGCCGGCAAGTTCACAACGACCTACCACGCCGATGTATACAAGGAAGCCGTAGCCGTACGCGACGACACCGCCGGCAGGACGGTATACGAAGTCAAGCTCGACCGCAAGCTCCTCGCCGGATACAACTCGGCCGAGAACATCGGCGAAGTGTGCTACCTGCACTTCATCAACATGACATACGATGCCTCGGGAGCGAAGGCGGAATACAGATACCGCTGCATACTCTCGAATGACGCCAAGGCTCAGATCACGGCCCAGGACGGATGGGTTGCCTCTTTCGCCCCCGAACTGCTGAGATTCTCCGCCGCGGCTGAAGCCACTACAGCCGCCGAGGTCACCACCCTGCCCGCAGCCACGACCGCTCCCGAAGCAACGTCGGCTCCCGGGCAGAACACCGAGCCCAGCGGAAACACCGGTGACGGCACATTCATCTGGATCGCCGCCGCATGCGCCGCGGCAGCCGTTGCCACAGCTGTCATCGTAACAAGGCGCAGATATCAGTGATCGCATCAGTAACCTGACAACTGCAACTGACAGGGGCAGCCGACATGATCGGCTGCCCCCTGCTGTTTTCTTGTGTCCGTGAGCCCTGTCCCGGGCGTCGGTGCCCGTGACGAACGGCTTTTCCCTATTCCTGTTTTTCGAACCTCTGAAGGTCGATGGAGTACCCTTCGGGTATCCTCGCGCGTTCCTCGTCAGTCCTGGCGAAATGATCCATGCGCGCGACGCCGAAGCGGTGAAGCTTCTTCCCCTTTCCCGGCTTATCCGCGCCGGGAGCCTTCGGCGGGCTCACAGTGACGTCGGATGCGACGTGGGCGTCGAGCAGCTCCTTCATCCGCGCGATCCTCGGGACCGACGGGTCGTATCTGTCGAAGCGCTCGGGGGTACTGTCGAAATAGGCGTATCTGCCCGTCGCGGCGTCGAAAATGAGTTTGTCGCCGTCGCCCGCGATCATCCACGTGCCGGTCTTTCCCCAGCCGTACTGCGAATAGACGAACTCACGGCCGCCGCTGCAATCAAGGATGTTCCGCCCGTCGAAGAGCGACGGATCGTACGGGACTCCGGCCCAGTCGAGCAGCGTGGGGGCAAGATCGACGAGAGATACGGCGTCGCGGCGTCGGCAGCCCTCCCTTCCCGGCACCTTTATCATGAGCGGGATCCGGCTCGCGCAGCTCATCATCGTGCGCTTTCCCATGTTGTAGTAGTCGCCGAGGCACTCGCCGTGGTCGGAGGTGAAGACGATCAGGGTGTCGTCGTACATCCCCTTCCTCTTCAGCGCGTCGACGATCCTTCCCGCGTGATAATCGACGAAAGACAGGCAGGCGTAGTAGAAGTTCTTCAGCCGCAGAAGGTCGAGACGCGACAGGTCGAGCGCCTCGCCCGAGAGGTTCGGGTCGAGGAGATATTTCAGCTGCGGCGTCTCGGGCGGGATGAAGGGACCCGGCAGGTCGTCGCGACGGAAGAGCTTGTTCCACGGCGCCGGCGGGCAGAAGGGCGGATGGGGATGGATGAACGACGACATGAGGAAGACGGGCTTCGACGGGTCGCACCGCTCGATGTACTCGACCGACCGGTCGCCTACCCAGGCGGTCGGATGGTACTCGGCCGGCAGCTGCGATATCTGCGGGACGTAATACATCTCGCTGCGGTGTCCGTTGTAGTCGAAGACGTTCCGGTAGGGCGACGACATGATGAAATTCGTATAGTCGTCCCCGGGGTTCGACATCTCCTCCTGAGTTTTTCTGTGCGCGAATCCGAGCGGACCGTAGCTGTCCCAGACATAGTGCATCTTGCCCACCTGATACGAGTCGTATCCCGCTTCGGTGAGCATGGAGTAGAATCCCTTTCCGTTCCAGGCCTTCGCCTTGTTGTTCGTGGCGTTGCCGGTGCTGACGCAGTATCTGCCCGACATCATGCAGAGCCTCGCGGGCACGCAGACGGGCGACGGCGTGACCGCCCTCTCGAAGATCTCCGACCCGTCAGCGAGCCTGTCGAGCGCCGGGGTCTGCGCGTATTCGCAGCCGTATGCGCCGAGCGCGTCGGCGCGGCACTGGTCCGTCATTATGATGAGTATGTGTTTCGGCATGATGTGCCCCCTTATCGCATATTAAACTGATTTTTTCGGGCGGTCAGAGGATGAATCTCCCGAATTCAAGCATCCTCGGGCGGTCCGACAGCGGCAGATTGTGCAGTATGTATCCGCCCGGCAGCTGCTCGACGACCGATTCCGGCAGCGTGTATACCGAGCCGTCGACAAGATCGACGAACCTCGCGTCCGACGGCTCCCCCATGCCCGACACGATGAACGTCGCGGTGCCGCTGAAGCTCTCCGATATCATGTCGGCCGCGTACCAGAATACGTAAGCCGCGCCTCCGCCCGGACGCTCGAAACCGTGCGAGACGAGAGAGAAATCTCCGACGTCGTGCCCGAAGACGAGCCCCGACGCCGCCGGCCTCGAGATCACCGGAAGATCGGCCGTCTCGAAATCGCCCTCGAAGACAGACGCCAGCACCTGGAGAGTCCGGTACGACGGCTTCGGCCTGTATTCTCCGACGGCTTTGCCGTTTTCGTCGAACCCGGCGCCGAGAACGCCGAAATATCCGTAGTCGAGGTAGCTTCCGACGTCCCCGTTGACGCCGTTCAGGGCCTCGATCATATCCATGGTCGAGAAATACGACGCGAACTCGACGCCGCACGCGAGGTCGGTGACGAGGTGCCTCGCCATGTATTTGCACTGGGAAACCTCGGTCCATGCCCCGGTACGGAGCGCTCCGTGCCCGCCTCCGCGGGACTGCGCGCCCGACTCGCCCTGTATCAGCGGCAGGCCGGGCTTCGTCCTGCGCAGCAGCGCGGCGATCGCCTTCGGGGTGTCCTCCATGACCTTGTCGTTCGGGGTATAGCAGTGGTAGGAGAAGGCGTCCGCGGCGTCGAGCATTCCGGCCGAGACTGCCTCCGAGAGGAAGCACAGGTTCGCGCGGCATACGGCTCCGCATACGGTCTTCGCTCCGGGATCGCCGGCCTTGACCGCAGCGGCGGTGGCGACGGCGAACTTCCCGTATTCGCGGCCGTCGGGCCCGTATTTCCAGCTGCTCTTCCCGTCAGGCTCGTTCCAGATCTCGTAATATCCGATGCGCCCCCTGAAGTGTTCCGCCGTCGCGCGGCAGTAAGCCGCCCATGCGGCCTTTTCTTCATCGGTGTGGATCGGAGGGATGCCGACGGCTCCGAAGACCTCCTTTGCCGCCTCGCTGTAGAGCGGATTGCCGTAGCACAGGCAGAGCCAGGGCTCCATCCCGTCCGCGATGAGACGGTCGACTATCGAGTCGAGCCAGGAGAAATCGTATACTCCGCGCTCGCGCTCGGTCTTCATCCATCCCGACTGCAGTCTTACATGCTTGACTCCGATCCGCGACAGCGGCAGATAGGCCTTTTCAGGGTCGAAAACGTCTCTGTCCAGTTTTTCGAAACCTATTCCTAGCCGCGATCTTTCTATCTCCGACGCGCACTTTGCCGGGACCTCCCCGGTCTTTTTGAATCTGTACATTTCCTTCTTCCCTCTCCTCTCTTCTCCTCTCCCATCACGCATCTCACGTCCGGTCTTCCGGTTAATTATACCATATCTTTTCCGGGTTGTAAACGAAATTCTGACGCGCGCGCGCGCGATCCGCTATATTATAATTATTGACATTGTCAACCGGATGTGATAGAATAATAAGGAATGTAACCGGACAACCGTGAGCGGTACATGCGCTCGAAAGGACGGCATCAAAAGAATGTCAGCAAAACTCGGAATCAATCTCAACTGCTACGGACCCCTTCCGGTCGACGAACAGATCGGACTCATGAAAAAGAACGGCTTCGAAGCCTGTTTCACCGGCTCCGAGAACCGCGATCTCGACAGCATCATCCCCGCTCTCCGGGCCGCCGGGATCTCGTGCGACAACTTCCACGCACCGTTCGACAAGATCAACGCCATCTGGAAGGACAGCGAGACCGGTGAGGAGATGTGCGCAAGGCTCCTCCGCTCTGTCGAAGCCTGCGCAAGATACGAAGTCCCCGCGCTCGTGGTGCATCTTTCGTCGGGTCTGACTCCTCCTCACGTAAATGACATCGGCTGCGAGAGATGGCATAAGATCATGGATCTCGCCGACGGGCTGGGCGTAGCCGTCTGCTACGAGAACCAGCGGATGCTCTCGAACCTGGCCTTCGCCTTCGAGGAGTTTCCGGCCGCCCGCTTCTGCTGGGACTGCGGACACGAGTTCTGCTTCACCCCCGGACGTCACTATATGCCTCTCTTCGGCGATAAGCTCTCGGCCCTGCACATCCACGACAACCACCGCGTCTTCAACGGAGACGACCATATGATCCCCGGGGACGCCGACATCGATTTCGGATACGTCGCAGATATGATAGCCGGATCGGGCTACGAAGGCACGCTAATGCTCGAACTCATCAGAAAAAAGACTGATTTCTACGATGACTGGACGGCCGAGCGCTACTACGCTCACGCCGCCGAAGCGGCGGGAAAGCTCTCCGCCGCTATAGACGCCGCCTGCAGTTGAGCGCCGGCGTCCGGATCCGCACTGATATCTCCGGAGAACGAAAATGTCTCCGACACGATAAAACACATTCAAAGATAAAAGGAGCAAATCATGAAAAAAGCACTGAGTCTCATCCTGGCTTTGATGCTGCTTGCGGCAGCCTTCGCCGGCTGCGCGGAAGGGACCGGCGGCGAAGACACCGCCAAAGATGTCCCCACGGCGCAGGTCTCCGACACCGAAGCAGGCACATCAGATCTGTACGACTCGAACGGATACCTGAAGGACAGCATCCCCGAGGGAAAGTTCAACTACAACGACGAGGAATTCAACGTTCTCTACTGGTCTGACCGCGAACACGAGGAATTCGTGGCCGAAGCGATGACAGGCGACGCCGTCAACGACGCCATCTTCACCCGCAACCTCAACACCGAGACCCGCATGGGCGTGAAACTGGTCTTCACCGGTACGCCCGGAAACGCCTCCAACAACGCGAACTTCACCGCGAAGGTCGACGCCGCCATCCAGTCGGGCATGCACGAATACGACATGATCGGCGTATATTCGATCACCGCCGGCAACCTGGCCGTCAAAGGATTCCTGTCCGAACTCGGAGGACACGATTATCCCGATCTCGACAAGCCCTGGTGGCCCGCCTCGCTGATCAACGACGCGACGATCCACGGCAAGCTCTTCTTCGCG
>CADCPG010000021.1 GCA_902803255.1 uncultured Ruminococcus sp.
CACGCTGTCGGTCCCCGAGCGCGCCACCATAACAAACATGGGGGCAGAACTCGGCGCCACCACGTCGGTCTTCCCGTCGGATGAAATAACGCGCGGATTCCTGCGCGCGCAGGGCAGAGAGAGCGCCTGGCGCGAGATCACGGCTGACTCCGACGCCGTGTACGACGAGTATGTCAATGTCGACCTGTCGTCGCTCGAGCCGCTTGCGGCATGCCCCCACAGCCCCGACAACGTCGTGGCGGTGAAGGACGCGGGGGACATCGCGATCGATCAGGTATGCGTCGGTTCGTGCACCAACTCGTCGCTGTCCGACATGCTGAAGGTAGCCGGGATACTGAAGGGCCGGAAGATCGCCGACGGCGTATCGCTCACCGTCACTCCCGGCTCGAGACAGGTGTATTCGATGCTCTCGCGCTGCGGCGCGCTCTCCGACATCATCGACGCCGGAGCAAGGGTGCTCGAGTGCACCTGCGGCCCCTGCATCGGAATGGGACAGTCGCCTGTCAGCTCGGGCATTTCGCTGCGCACCTTCAACCGCAATTTCAAGGGACGGTCGGGCACGGCGGACGCCGGAGTGTACCTCGTGAGCCCCGAGACGGCCGCCGCTTCGGCGATATCCGGAAAGCTCACCGACCCCCGGACGCTCGGAAAGATGCCGGCAGTCGTGATGCCGGACAGATTCGAGGTGAACGACAATCTGCTCATTCCGCCAGCTCCCGCGGGCGAAGCGGCCTCTCTCGAGACGGTCAAGGGACCGAACATAAAGGAATTCCCGTCGTCGGGACCGCTTCCCGACAGCGTCGACTGCACCTGCGTGCTAAAGGTCGGAGACAACATCACGACCGACCACATCATGCCGGCCGGCGCGAAGATCCTGCCTTACAGATCCAACATACCTTATCTTTCGAAATTCTGCTTCGCCGTATGCGACGAAAGCTTCCCCGAGCGCGCGAAGGCGGCAGGGGGAGGCATAATAGTCGGCGGCGAGAACTACGGCCAGGGTTCGTCGCGCGAGCACGCGGCGCTGGTGCCGCTGTATCTGGGGATAAAGGCGGTGGCGGCGAAATCTTTCGCGCGCATACACGCCGCGAATCTTGTAAACGCGGGGATACTTCCGCTGGTGTTCGACGATCCCGCCGACTGCGACCGCCTCGCGCAGGGCGAGCGCATCGTGATCGACGGCCTTCGCGACGCCGTTGCCGGGTCTGATACGCTCACGGCACATGCCGGGGAGGGCACATCACGGCGCGACGTAGTATTCAGACTTGCGCTGACCGGGCGTCAGCGCGAGATCATTCTCGCGGGAGGACTGCTGAACTATACCGGTTCGGTCGGGTGAGACTGCAATGGAAAAGATAAGAATGAGCACGCCGCTCGTCGAGATCGACGGCGACGAGATGACGAGGATCATCTGGAAAGAGATAAAGGACATACTGATACTGCCGTATGTCGACCTTAAGAGCGAATACTACGATCTCAGCCTTCCCGAACGCGACCGGACCTCCGATGCCGTGACCGTCGAGGCGGCAAGAGCGGCGAAGAGGCTCGGAGTGGCTGTTAAATGCGCCACGATAACGCCGAACAGGCAGAGGGTGGAGGAATACGGCCTGCACGAGATGTGGAAGAGCCCCAACGCCACCATCAGGGCAGAGCTCGACGGTACAGTCTTCCGCACGCCCGTAACGGTAAAGAACATAAAGCCGGCGGTATCGGGCTGGAAGAAGCCGATAACCGTCGCGAGACACGCCTTCGGAGACATATACAAGGCGTCCGAGCTGCGCACGGCCGGCGGAGGCAGGGCGGAGCTCGTGTTCACGGCCGACTCGGGCGAGAGGACTTCGCTCGAGATAGCAAGGCTCGAAGGCCCCGGAGTCCTTCAGGGACAGTTCAACAAAGAGTCGTCGATCAGGTCGTTCGCGCATTCATGCTTCAGGTACGCTCTCTCGGCCGGTGAAGACCTGTGGTTCTCGACCAAGGACACCATTTCCAAACAGTACGACCAGACATTCAAGCTGATCTTCGAGGAGATCTACGAGAACCGCTACAGAGCCGATTTCGAAAAAGCCGGCATAAAATATTTTTACACTCTGATCGACGATGCCGTCGCCCGCGTGATCCGCTCTGAGGGCGGGTTCATCTGGGCGCTGAAGAACTACGACGGCGACGTGATGAGCGACATGATCTCCACCGCCTTCGGGTCGCTCGCGATGATGACCTCCGTGCTCGTGTCGCCCGACGGAAAATACGAATACGAGGCCGCCCACGGCACGGTGACGAAGCACTACTACAGACGGCTGAAGGGCGAGAAGACCTCGACGAACCCGATCGCCACCGTCTTCGCCTGGACCGGTGCTCTCCGCAAGCGCGGCGAGCTTGACGGCATCTGTGAGCTGTGCGCGTTCGCGGACAGGCTCGAGAAGGCCTGCCTCGACACCGTCGAATCGGGCATAATGACGGGGGACCTCACCCCGCTCGCCGAAGGCCCTGCCGAGAAGGTCGACACAGAGACTTTTCTCGGCGCCGTCGCATCTAAGCTCTGATCCGGAAAATATCAAGACCGCCTGCGCGGATCTCCGCGCAGGCGGTCTTTTCCGGCGCAGAAAAGAAGGCCGTTTTCGAACGGATTTTGCTTGCCTTTTCTCCGGAATGGCATTATAATAATGATACAGCCTGTTTCCGGAGGATGGCGGTCATGATGCCTTTCCGGTAAACAACGGCCGTGACTTTGCGTCCCGCGCACCGGCGGAAACTTCGGACGTGAGGCATAGTAAGGTATATGTAAAGGGAAAGTGGAAGGATCGGATAAATGCAGCTTGAAAGGTCGACGGTAAAGATCGGGCTTGAGCGGCCGGTGAAGCTTCTTCATATAACCGATTCGCATCTGACGCTGGTCGACGGACGCGACGACGGGAGGAAAAGAGCTCTCGGGAACAGGCTCGGCGGATGGGACAAGGAGGAGAATCTCAGAGAGCAGATCGCCTACGGAGAGGAGATGTGCGATCTTATCGTCCACACGGGCGATCTCATTGACTTCGTATCGAAGGCAAACGTCGAGTACGCGAAAAAGGTCCTGAAGAACGAAAAGATACTTTTCACCGCGGGGAACCACGACTTCTCGCAGTATGTCGGAGAGTCCTGGGAGGACAAGGCCTACAAGATGAACAGCTATATGCAGATGGACGGCGGTCTCGGCGTGCCGATGTTCTTCGCTTCACGGACGGTCGGCGGAGTCAATGTAGTCGGAATCGACAACGGGTACTATCTCTTCGAGGACTGGCAGCTGTGGCGCCTGAAGAGGGAGGTCGAAAAGGGCCTTCCGGTGATACTGGCGTTTCACGATCCGCTGTTTGAGGAATCGCTCTACCGCCGGCATACTGAACTGCATCCCGGCGCGCCGGCCTATCTCGCCGGCTGCGACGAGGAGCATCTTCTGCCGTACAGCGAGTTCCGCGCGGTGCAGCAGCGCCCCGACGCTCCGACGCTGAGAATGATAGAGTATATAAAGAGCGAGCCGTCGATACGCGCGATACTCTCGGGGCATCTTCATATGAATTACGAAAGCGAACTGCGGGAAGGCCTTCCGCAGTTCGTGACGGGCGGAGGCTTCTGCGGCTGCGCAAGGGAGATCACGCTAGTTTGATAACGCTGTCATGCCCGCGGTCCCCCGCGGGAACCGGCAGTTTCGGTATATTATCATTTCACAGGAGATAACCATGACAGAAAAAAGATTTGAAGAGCTCGCCGCCGCGCAGTGCTCGTCGGCAGCGACGTCTGCCCACGCTGGAGGAGGCCCGGGAAGGCCGTTCTGGAACCCGCAGTCGACCGAATTCATGTACGTTCCCGCCTTTCAGTTCGCGCCTCAGCCGGGCTGCGCGGGATACAGGTACAGGGCAAAAGGCTCCGACGGTGTGATCCGCACCTTCGACGCTCCGACGGCGTCGGCGTCGCTCGAGCCGGTGTGGAGTGACCTTCCCGAGGGAGTCGTCGAGCTGACCGTCCGCCCGTTCGGCGCCGACGGAGCTGAGTGGCCCCTGTGCGGAGCCCGGACCTTCTTCAGACTCTCGCCCTTCACCGCGGATCTTCCTCCGGCGGCAAGAAGTTTGAGGGAGTCGGTGCTCGCGGTATACGATTACGCCATAGGGCAGAGCTTCCTTACCCACTGGCTGACACACGGCACTCCCGACCCGGATTACGACAGATTCGTCTACCCCAGCAAGATGGTCCCGACGGTCATCGAGGCCATGATAAACTATTCCCGCCTCAGGCCGGAACGCTCGGCCGACGCGATAATGATCGCCCGCGCAGCGGCCGACTGGCTCATCGGTATCACTCCGGGTGACGGCGCACCGCTTGCCCATCTTCCGCCTACATATTACATCAACTGGCGCGAGGATCCCGAAAACAGGACGAATCTCAAGGCGACCTCGAGGATCGACTGGATCATGATGATCTATCCGGCGCAGGTCGGTTCGGCATATCTGCGCCTGTGGGAAGCGACCGGCGATGAAAAATACCTCGGCGAGGCAATGAAGATCGGCGCCTGGTACCGGGATCACGTCGAAGAGAACGGCAGCTGGTATATGATACGCTGTCTCTCCACAGGCGAGCCGGTGAACGGGCACTATTGCGGCCCTATGGAGCTGATACTGCCATTTCTCGAGAGCCTGCACGGTATCACCGGCGACGCCGTCTGGAAAAAGCTCGCCGAAGGCGCCGTCGGGTATATCGAGAAGAGGATGCTCTCAAGCTACAACTGGGAGGGGCAGTTCGAGGACAGCCCCTGCTCCGAGAACTACAACAACCTGTCGCACTATTGCGCATCCGCCCTTGTCAGATACCGCTGCCGCAACTGCCGGGACGATGAGGAGAAGATGGCGGAGGCCGACGATCTGGCTCGCTTCGTGGAGGATCAGTTCGTCGTCTGGAAGACCCCGGCACCCTGGAACAAGTCTCATTTCGATCCCTCGCTGTGGCATACGCCCTGCGCGATGGAGCAGTACGACTGGTACGTTCCCATCGACAACAGCGCCGCCGATATCGCACAGACCTTCCTTGCGATGTACAAAGCGGGCAGGGGAGAGCTCTGGCTCGAGAAGGCGAAGGCTCTCTGCGATTCGATCACGAGAGTCCAGCGATCCGACGGCATGATCCCCACTCACTGGATGAACGACGAATTCAGGAACGGAAAGAACCTCTGGATCAGCTGCATGTTCCAGACCGCCAGGATAATGCTCGAGATGTCGGAGAGCATGGAGTAGTACGAGTTTATTTACAGGTGGTTAAAATGGATCTTTCAAAAGAAACGATCCGCGGGCTGACGGTCGGTGCCGCGGAGATATGGGAGGAGCAGGGATGCCTCTGCTTCTCTAAGACGACCGCAGAGCAGACAGCCGCGTGGGCCACATACGCCCCGAGGCTCGAAGAGCGGGTCCGCGCAACGACCGGCGTCAGGCTCGACTTCATCACCGATTCGCCCTTCATTCGTGTCGTGACGGCAGGCGGACGCAAGTTCGAGGTCCTTATCGACGGACTGCTGTCAGAGAGATACTGCCCGGCTCCGGAAGCCCCGTCCTTAGGGGTGAATATCGGAGAGGGAGGAGAACACCGCGTGACACTCGTTTTTCCCAGTCACGGAGAGGCCGGGCGGATCGCCGGAGTCTCCGTCGCCGACGGATCTTCGGTGCGTCCCGTAAGTTTCAGAAGGAGATTTCTGTTTCTGGGAGACTCGATAACCCAGGGCTGGAACGCGGCATACGACAGCCAGTCGTTCGCCTGGCTGCTCTCGCTCTGGGGTGATGCCGAAAGCATCAATCAGGGCGTCGGCGGCGGTGTTTTCCTGCCCGGGACGGTGACGGATTTCGGATACCGTCCCGACACGGTCTTTGTCGAATTCGGAACAAACGATTTTGCTTCTGGCAGGACCTCCGGTGAACTTCGGGAGGCTGCCTCGGCTTTCTTCTCGAGAGTCGCTTCGGTCTACGGGGACGCCCGGATCTACGCGATCACGCCTACATGGCGCACCGACGGCGATAAGCCCCGTGCGCTCGGCAGTTTTGATGACTGCAGGCGTATCGTCGCCGTGGCCGCTGAGGAGGCGGGGATATCGGTCATAGACGGCTATTCGCTCTTTCCGCACAAGGATCTCTATATGGCTGACAGCGTTCACCCGAACGATCTCGGATTTGCCCACTACGCCGCGAACATCTTCCGTATCCTGATCGCCGACGGGGCGGTCTGAGGAGGAAAGACGGCGTACGCATATTTTTCCGGCTGCTGCTTCAGGTGATTGACAACGGTTTTCAGAAGATCCGGAGTGAAAAAGAAATCCGGCGTGTTTTCCGGAGGCAGCAGGCCGGAGCCGGCCTGTAATAAAGTAAATAACCGATGAAAAAACGGCCGCCTGATCACTGAAGATCAGACGACCGTTTTTAATAAAAGATCAGCCGCGGGTCTTGCCGCCGGCGATGTTGAGCGTCGTGCCGTGGATGTATCCCGCCCTGTCGCTCGCCATAAAGGCTATCGTCGATGCGACTTCGGTGAGCTTGCCGGCTCTGCCGAGAGGAGTCGTGCTGGTCTTTGAATAGCCCGCTCTGAGCTGTTCGACTGTGATGCCCCTCGTATACGCGAGCGCGGTCTCGTATGAGATCGTGCGAAGGCCGGTGGCCTCGAGTATGCCGGGCGCCACGCCAACTACTCTGATGTTGTGCTTTCCGAGTTCTTTAGCCCAGGAGCGGGTGAGCGAGTTGACCGCGTTCTTGGTGGCCGCGTATACGCTCTGGCCCTCAGAGCCTTCGAGTCCGCTCTCGGATGAGACGTTGACTACGACTCCCGAGCCCGCCTTCATCATCTCTCTGACAGCGGCCTGAGAGAAGAGGAAGAGGCCTTTGAGGTTGACGTTCATAACCTTGTCCCATACGTTTTCGTCGAGCTCGTATTTGCCGTCGGGATCGACGAGAAGTCGCGGGATGTTGATGCCGGCGTTGTTGACGAGCACGTCGATCCTTCCGTACTTTTTCATCGCGGCGGCGATGACGGCGTCGATCTCGTCCTTTTTCGTGACATCGCATCTTACGTAGATATAGTTTCCTTCGGTGTCGAAACCGGGGTCGTTGGGATTCATATCCGCCACGACGACGTTCGCGCCGTCTGACAGGAATTCATTTACCGTCGCGCGGCCGATGCCCGACGCGCCTCCGGTCACGATGACTGTTTTACCCTCGAGTCCAAGCCATGATCTTTCCATTTTTTCTGCCTTTCTTTATATGAAAAAGTTTGTTTCCGGTCTTTGATGTTGAACCGCCATCAGGCGCGGCCGCCGTCCCGGCGAAGTTCATCGGCCGGGAGCACGCGCGGGAGCGCAGCCTTCAGGATGAAATAAATTGCCGTGAATACCGCGGCTCCGGTTAGTATGTCGGTGAGATACCCGGCGGCGATGTCGACATATCCCGCGGCGCTCTCTGGAGCACCGTACGAGATGTCGTATATGATCCTCGAGACCGCGAGCGACAGAAATATCCCGAGTGAGAATACTCCCGCTCCCGCGAGCACGGGATCTTTCAGTGCGGGGAACCCGTCGAACGGGTAAAGGCCGTCGAGCAGGCTGAATTTCTTCCCGCCCGCAGTCGCATAGGCCTTCTTCAGCGCGGCGTTCTTCCGCAGGAGCGCGTCTGTCATCGGCATGGCGACGGCAACGGCGGCGCAGACGATGAAGAGGTCGGTGCCGGCTCCGAGGAGCGTATAGACAAGGTCGTCCGGCGTATATGAATCAAAACCGCCGAGCAGCAGCGTCACGAGCAGATTTAGCGAATGCTTGAAAAGAATGACTGCCGCCGCCGGTATGAACAGCAGCGCTGCTTTACTTCCGCCCGTCTTCGAGTAAGCGGTGACGGCGAGGGCGGCTGATGCGACGAGCGCCGCGAAGGCCGCCTCGAGGAGCTTGGAGAGCAGGAAGAAGAGAGGCGGCAGGACAGTGTCCGAATACGCGACGTCGGTGACGAAAACCGTATACAGCGGGTTCGTGACCGCGCAGAGCAGTACGGCCGCCGCCGCGGCGGAAAGGATGATGATAATGACAGTCCGGGATTTTCCCGGAGCGGATGCGGTTGCGTTTTTTTTCATATCTGTCCCCCGGACATGTCACACCGGAATGTCGAAGACCGTAGGCTGCTCGGCGGGGTCACCGTCGGGAGCACGGAAGGTCTTTCCGAGGTGAGCGTAGGCGAGGCCCGTCGCGCATCTTCCGCGCGGGGTCCTCGACAGGAATCCGATCTGTATGAGATATGGCTCGTACACGTCCTCTATCGTGACGGCCTCCTCGCCTATCGTCGCGGCGAGCGTCTCAAGCCCCACGGGACCTCCGTGATAGAGGTCGATGATCACCGAGAGCATGCG
>CADCPG010000022.1 GCA_902803255.1 uncultured Ruminococcus sp.
CCGGAGAGGTGCGCACCGGCATGGACACATCGGTGTTCCACCGCTTCGGACTGCTCTGGGACGAGACCGGATACACCTTCTTCATCGACGGTGAGGAGGACGGAAAGATCACGTCGCACTTTACTCCGCGGCCCGAGTTCATACTCATCTCGACCGAGGTAAGAGGCTACCGGAACGCGGACATGACGCCCGAGCCCGCGGCGTTCGAGGCCGTCGGCGACACCTTCCTCGTCGACTACGTAAGAGTCTTCGACAGGGCGTGACCCCGGAGCACGGAATGATACCGGAAGGAAGAAAAACGGACGCGAACATACAATGACAGATAATATCAATAACAGCGAAAACAGGGCCGTATTCATCACCGGGGCGGCAAAAAGCACCGGATACGGCATAGCGGAGGTCTTCGCGGCGCACGGCTGGCACGTCTGCCTGACGAGCCGGAGAGCGGCGTCGGCGGAGGAGGCGGCGGAAAGACTCAGCCGCGACAGCGGCGTCACGGCGTACGGCTTCGGCCTCCAGGTCGGCCGGGAGGACGCCGTGAAGGACGTCTTCTCGCGCATCGACGGACTGGGCCTCCGTGTGGAGGCCGTCGTGCTTTGCGCGGCGAACATGGGATTCGGGACCGACCCCGCCGTCGGCATGGACTTCTTCTCGGTGCCGGTCGACGAAGTGCGGGGCGTCTTCGAGACGAACCTCGTCTGGAATTTCACGGTAGTGCGCCAGGCGGCGCTGCGCATGAGAGAGCAGGGAGGCGGCTCGGTCGTCTTCATAGGCTCGAACACGTCGTACCGCGCGATACCCGGCCGCTTTGCCTACGGCGCCTCCAAGGGCGGTATAAACGCCATGTCGAAGGCGCTGGCCGTCGACCTCGGCAGATACGGCATCAGATGCAACACGGTGCTGCCCGGGACGATCAAGACCGAGCGCTGGGTCTCGATGGGAGACAGAAGGATCGTCACCGGCGAGCTCACTCCGATAGGCGACATCTCCGACTATTCCGACATCGCGAACGCCGCCTATTTCCTCGGGAGCGACCTCTCGAAGAACATCACCGGCGCCGAGCTGACCGTTGACGGCGGGATGTCGTGCCAGCTCTACCCTCAGGTCCTCGCCGGCCTGAAGAGGGAAAAACAGGCGCGGAACGAAAAAAGCCCCGGATAAGGAGACCCCGAAAAAATGGCATCAAAGATCAGGAACCTTATCGCACAGACCCGAACCGAGACCGCGATACTCCTCCGCTGCATCCCGGCCACGGCCGTCTCGCTGTTCGTCGTCAGCGTCATCTCGATGAACCTCCTCGCGAACAAGACTATAGTCCAGACCGGCTGGATCGCACTCGACGGCGGCATACTCATCTCGTGGCTGTCGTTCATGTGCATGGACGTAATTACTAAATATTTTGGGCCAAAGGCGTCGAACACCATAGCGGTGCTGGCGGCTTGCATCAACCTGCTCACCTGCCTCATATTCTATGTGGCCAGCATCATTCCGTCGAACGCCGGGGACTACACCGAGCTCGATTCGATCCTCGGCGGGACCTGGTTCATACTCCTCGGCAGCACCGTCGCCTTCCTCGTGTCTGCCGTGATCAACAACTTCCTCAACTTCGCGGTGGGAAAGGCCTTCCGGAAGAATCCCGACGGCCGGCTCGCCTTCATCACACAGACCTACGTGTCCACGTTCATCGGCCAGTTCTGCGACAACCTGATCTTCGCCGTGATCGTCTTCATGGGATTCGCCCCGGTATTCTGGGACGGATTTCACTGGACCTTCATCCAGTGCGTCACCTGCTCGCTCACAGGAGCCACGGCCGAGCTCCTCATGGAGGTCTTCTTCTCGCCTGTCGGATACCGCATCGTGAAGAAGTGGAAGGCGCATGACGTCGGGCGCGAGTATCTCGATCATATGGCTCGAAAGAGCGGCGAAAAGGCCGCAAATGCCCAAAAATGAGAAACAAAAGAGAAAAAAGTGAGAAGAAATACCGGGTGCTGATCACTGGCGCCTCGGGCGGGATCGGGAGCGCCGTCGCGCGGAAGTTCCTCTATGCCGGCCATGATGTCGCCGGGATCGACATAAGAGACGCCGCCGTGACGGACCCCCGGTATACCCATTATATATGCGACATCCGGGACGCGGAGGCGCTGCCCGACATCCCCGGCGTCGACATCCTGATAAACGCCGCCGGGACCCAGAACGGCCCCGACGACATAGGCGTCAACCTCGAAGGGCTCATCGCCGTCACCGAGAGATACGGTGTACGTGACGGCATCAGGTCGGTCCTCAACATAGGTTCGGCAAGCGCGCACACGGGGTCCGAGTTCCCCCGGTACGTCGCGTCGAAGGGCGGCGTCATGTCGTATACGAGGAATGTCGCAAAGCGCATAGCGCCGTTCGGCGCCACCTGCAACAGCCTCGACCCGGGAGGGGTGCTCACTGAGCTCAACGACCCCGTCGTAAATGACAGGAAGCTTTGGAACAGGATAATGAAGGAGACGCCCCTCCGCAGATGGGCGCGCCCCTGTGAGATCGCCGAGTGGGCGTATTTTCTCACGGCGGTCGATTCGTTCTGCACGGGGCAGTGCATAGTAGTCGACGGGGGAGAGTCGATAAACCAGAGGTTCGTCTGGCCCGAATGAGGTCGATCATGGAAACGGAAGAAGAGAAGAAGACAACTGTAAAAACAGACGCGTCCGGAGCCGCGGAAGAAGCTGCCGGAGCAGCCGCCGGAGCCTCGGAAGAAACCGCCGGATCCGCGAAAGAGGCAGAAGAACTGCTTTGTAACGAAACCGGTAAAGCCGCCCGGAAAAAGGACGGCGGCACACGCGAGCGGCAGATCATAAGAGTCAGCTTCGTCGGCATCGCGGCGAACCTCCTGCTCTCGGGATTCAAGGCCGCGGTGGGCCTCGTCACAGGCGCGATCTCGATCCTGCTCGACGCGGTGAACAACCTGAGCGACGCGCTGTCGTCGGTGATCACGATCGTCGGGACCAAGATCTCGTCGAAGAAGCCCGACAGGAAGCACCCGTACGGGCACGGCAGGGTGGAATATCTCACCGCCACCGTCATCTCCGTCCTCGTGCTCTACGCGGGCATCTCGTCGCTCACCGGCTCGATCGACCGTATAGTGCACCCGTCCGACCCCGAATACAGCGCGGTGCCGCTGATCATCGTGGGAGTCGCGGTGGCGGTCAAGCTGGTCCTCGGCATTTTCGTGAAGCGCGCGGGGACCCGCCTGCAGTCGGACGCCCTGCGCGGCTCGGGACAGGACGCCTTCCTCGACGCCGTCATCTCGGCGTCGACGCTCGCCGCGGCGGCGGTCTTCCTCATCTGGCACGTCAATCTCGAGGCCTGGCTCGCCCTTGTCATCTCGCTCGTCATCATAAGATCCGGCCTCGGTATGCTGTGGGGGACGGTGAGCAAGCTGCTCGGCGAGAGGGTCGAGGGAGATCTCGCGAAGGCGGTAAAGGAGACCGTCGAGTCGACAGAGGGCGTGCTCGGCGCGTATGACCTCGTGCTCAACAACTACGGGCCCGACCGCTGGATCGGCTCGATCCACATCGAGGTGCCCGACGACTGGACGGCCGACAGGATAGACACCGTAAGCCGGAAGATCGCGAACGAAGTCTACCTGAAGGACCACGTGGTCATGACGGCCGTGGGCGTCTATTCGCACAATTCCGGCGACAGCGAGGCCGCGGAGATCCGCACGAACGTCACGCGGGCCGCGATGGGCACCGGGCACGTGATACAGATGCACGGCTTCTACTGCGACACCGAGAGAAAATCTCTTCGCTTCGACGTCGTCGTGAGCTTCACGGCGCCCGACCAGGCCGCCGTGGCCGAGGAGGTGCGGAGGAAAGTCGCGGAGCTCTACCCCGATTACGACGTCTTCGTCCAGCAGGACTCGGATTTTGCCGACTGACGGCGGCCTCCCGGCGGCTTTTTAGCATTTTATGTCCGATTTTCACAAATAACTTGACTTTCCGCGCCTGTTAGTATATAATTATCTAATACAAAGTAAAAAAACCGAAGGAGGAACACGATCATGAACGGCACCGCCGGAAACGGAGCTTTCCCGAAAAAGAAGAACCGTTTCGAAAAG
The DNA here is from genome assembly GCA_902803255.1 of uncultured Ruminococcus sp. Taxonomy (GTDB): domain Bacteria; phylum Bacillota; class Clostridia; order Oscillospirales; family CAG-272; genus CAG-390. The sequence goes on from CADCPG010000022.1 coordinate 4,103, forward strand.
TGGATGTTCCTCGCCGGATTGCTCATGATCTACGACGTACTGGTCTCCAACGCGTCGTATTTTGTTGCGCTCTGGCTCAGATTCGATCTCCGTTTCTCTCAGATACCCGAAAAATATCTCGACGCGTGGCAGAAGATGATCCCCTTCTTCTCGGCCGCGTGTCTGCTCATATTCATATTCTGCAAGCTCTACCGCAGCGTCTGGAA
>CADCPG010000023.1 GCA_902803255.1 uncultured Ruminococcus sp.
GCGGACTTTCTTCTTCGCGGATCTATCGCTGTTCATTCGTCAGCTCTCACCTCCCCGGCTCCGGCGGGCAGACTCCCGCCATTTTAAAGTAAATAATAATACAACTTTAATTATAAGCCAATCGGAGATTAATGTCAAGTTATTTCTACCGGAGAAGAAGTGCCCGGCAGAGCCGGAGCCGGGGGACCGCATCGGAGAGCGAGGGGGAAGGCGCCCGGGCTGGCTGCAGCGGCAGGCACCGGCGTTCCGGGAGCTCGGCACGCGGCACGCGGCACGCGGCAGGAGGGACGTTGCACGCGGAACGCGATCATATCATTTTATTCGGCCGGAGAAGCTTTTTCTTGCAATCGCGGGGCGGATAAGATATAATTATCTCATAAATCAACGGAGGTATCGTGATTTGGAGGGAGCTGTATGCCGCGGCGGCGGACGCGGAAAGGTATCGGCTGTCATATTTGATTTCAACGGAACGATGATGTACGACTCGCCGATACACATCGGAGTATGGCTCGATCTGCTGCGCGGGCGGGGCATCGATCCGGGACCGGCGGAGGAGTATGAAAAGCATCTGCTCGGGTGCTCGAATTCGTCGATCCTCGGCTATTATTTCGGGATCACAGACCCGGCCGAGCTGGAGCGCATGACATATCTCAAGGAGGCGGAATACCGCCGCCGCTGCGCCGCCGACCGGAGCGTATACCGGCTGGTCGACGGGGCGAAGGAGTTCCTTGACGCCCTGAAGGAGGCGGGTTATCCTCTCAATATCGCGACGGGCTCAGAGCGGCTGAACGTCGAATTCTACTTCAGGCAGAGCCCGCATCTGGAACTCTCGAAGTGGTTCGATCTCGACAAGGTCGTCTATGACGACGGCAGCTTCCCGGGCAAGCCGGCCCCCGACTGCTACCTGCGCGCCGCCGCGGCGATCGGCGCCGACCCCCGCGACTGCCTCATTTTCGAGGACTCCTTCTCGGGAGTGAAGTCGGCTCACGCGGCGGGCGCCCGGTACGTCGTGGCCCTCGGGGCGAACGCGAAGGCGGCAGACTACGACGAAGCCGGGGGAGTGGACCTCGCGGTGCGCGATTTCACGGGATACACGGATTTTCCCGGACTCGAGCTCGGATGAGGGGAGCCGGAAACTCCGGAAAGGGCAGCGGAAACAGAGTCTCCCGACGCACCGGATCTGCTCTGACGGCATGACGCGGGGACCTGTGACCCGCCGTGTTCCGCGTATCATGACAGGGGATCCCGCCGCTCCGGCCTTTCGGTTTTTTGCGGTTTTTTCAGCCGGATATAATATTTTTTTATTGACTAATCGGCGCTTGCGTAATATAATATACAAGTTATTAATGCTAGTTTTACCGGCTTGAGAACCGGGGAGGAAAATCAGGATGGCAAGATTCATCGGGACCGTTTCCAGGGGCGTCAGAGCTCCGATAATCCGCAGCGGGGACGACATCGCAAAGATCGTCGCCGACAGCGTTCTCGCGGCGTCGGCGGGAGAGAACATACCCGTCAGAGACAGGGACGTCATAGCCGTGACCGAGGCCGTCGTCGGCCGCGCCCAGGGCAACTACGCTACAGTCGCGCAGATCGCCGCTGACGTGAGGGCAAAATTTCCGGGCGGACACGCCGCGGTAATTTTCCCGATCCTTTCGCGCAACCGCTTCTCGGTCTGCCTCAAGGGCATCGCGACCGGCCTTCGCAAGATCACCCTCATGCTCAGCTATCCTTCCGACGAGGTCGGCAACCATCTCGTCGACGAAGACGATCTCGACGAAAAGGGCATCAATCCCTACACCGACCTGCTGACCGAGGCGCGCTACCGCGAGCTGTTCGGCTACCGCAAGCACAGATTCACCGGCGTCGACTACATCGCCTTCTACCGCGACCTCATAGAGGAGTGCGGCTGCGAGTGCGAGGTCATACTCGCGAACGACTGCAGACGCGTCCTCGACTACACGAAGAACGTCATAAGCTGCGACATACACACCCGTGCCCGCACCAAGAGACTGCTCCGGGCCGCCGGCGCCGAAAAGGTCGTCGGATTCGACGAGATCCTCACAAAGCCGGTCGACGGCAGCGGATACAACGCCGACTTCGGACTGCTCGGCTCGAACAAGGCGACCGAGGACAGCGTTAAGCTCTTCCCGCGCGACTGCGACAGGGTCGTCGCCGACATTCAGGCGAGGATCGTCGCGGCAACGGGCAGGAAGGTCGAAGTCATGGTCTACGGCGACGGCGCCTTCAGGGATCCCGTCGGAAAGATCTGGGAGCTCGCAGACCCGGTCGTATCCCCCGCGTACACCCCGGGGCTCATCGGACAGCCTAACGAACTCAAACTAAAATATCTCGCCGACAACGACTTCGCCGACCTCGCCGGCAACGACCTGAAGGAGGCGATCTCCGCCAGGATCAGGGAAAAGGACGGCAACCTCACCGGCAAGATGGTCTCCGAGGGGACGACTCCGCGCAGGCTCACCGACCTCATCGGTTCGCTTTGCGACCTGACCTCGGGCAGCGGCGACAAGGGCACTCCGATCGTCTGGATCCAGGGCTATTTCGACAACTACACCGACGACTGATCCCGCCGGGATAAAAAATGCCCCCGAAGGGGGCATGGAGAAGAGAACAGAGACCGCCCGGAAGGCATGCCTTCCGGGCGGATTTTGCCTGCGGCGTCATTTCCGCACCGTTCAGCCGGCGAAATCCGGCTTCGGGAAATCCTCCGGAGATGCCGCGACGGTCTCCGCGATCGAGGCGAAGCTCCTCCATTCCACTCTGTCCGACAGATGCTCCTCTATGCGCCTCGCGGTCTCCTCGAGCGCCGACAGACCTGTCCCGAGGCCGTTCGACATGAGGCTCTGCCAGTGCGTGAGGATGACGGGCCAGCCGCCGGTATCGAGCACGTCGATGAGATCGCCGCTCTTTCCGTCTTTAGAGATGAGTCTGTCGGCCAGCGACGAGACGAATTCCGGGCCGGTGCGCGGATCGTCGATGGTGCACCAGAATCTGTCGTGAGTGGTGGCGGGGATCGCGACCAGGGTCCTTCCGTTCTCTCTGACTTCGATCCACGGGCGGATCTTCGGCCGCCCGGTGACAGTACGGAGGAAGAACCACCCGGTCTTTCTGCCCGCAGCGTCGAGCAGCGCTTCGGAGATGGCCGCGGCGTATTCGTCCTCGACTTCGATGCCGAACATCCAGGGGGAGGTGACTCCGGTGGGGTCGAGCCCGGCGTCGCGCAGGACAGACAGCGCCTTTGCTATATACGGTTCAAGTACCGTGCGGTCCTTGTCGGAGGCCCATTCCTGCTCGTTGAGGGGCAGGGCGGCTCCGGTGGCGAGATCGACGGCAAAGTTGTGCGTGAGCATTTCGGGGCAGACCGAAAACGCCGGGCAGAGGCGCTGCTTCACTCCTTCCAGCCATGCGCTCAGATCGGCGCCGGAAACTCCCTCGATGCTCCCGGCGACGCTTCCGAGGTTCCCCGGCATCGGCACGACGCTGAATTTCCCGCGAAGTCCGTATCTCTCCGCTATGTCGCAGAAGCGGAAGAAGAGACTGTTCGGATAGTACTGTGCTAGGGGGCGTCCGTCCTTCGTCGCGGTCCTTCCCGCGTGAGTGTAGTAGACCGACACGACAGGAGCCGCGTCGTCGATTATCAGGCTTATAGGGGTTTTCATCGGATGTGTTCTCCTTTCGGTGTGCGCTGCCGCGCGGAGCGTAACGCCTCTGACGGTCTGTCCGTCTGTTGAGACTATTATACTTTAAAACCGCAGGATTTTCAACTTATTTCTGAACTGATCCCGCGGGCCGGCAATCGCCGCGCTGATCCTCCCGGGCATCGTCTCACGCGCGGGCGGCACCGCCGTTTCGACCTACAACGCGAAGAAAAAGCTGATCGGAATCGAGATGAAAAAGTTCCAGGATCAGGTGCTGGCGCTCGGCTGACAGACAGAAAAAGCAGAATAACATCTTACCGCCCGGGAGAGTCATCTTCCGGGCGGCTTTTTCGCGCCGCTGCGAAAAATCCTTCCGGTATGTGAAAAAAATGACGGAAAACAGGAAATTAGTACTTGATTTTTGGACGCTTTTGATATATAATATTGCCAGTTAGGTGAAAAAAGGTGGAAATAGGTGGATTTTGGTGAATTTCGAAAGCCATGACCTGCCTTTTTCGCCGTCTCTTTCCCATCTCCGTTTTCTTTTTCCCCGCGTCTCTCCCGCCGTACGGGCGTCACGAATCTTACTGAAAGGACGGATCGACCGGTAATGCTTGATATACTCCCCGTAATGGGTGAATACCGCTACAACATGGACGGCAAGAACCGCGTGTTCATTCCGTCCAAGCACAGAGAGGCGCTCGGCTCGCCGCTGATCATCTATCCCTCCATCAGGGACCGGGCCCTCAAGGTCTGTTCTCTCGGCGAATGGAGAGAGATCACGGAGAAGATCCAGAGCCTTCCAGTCAGGGAGCGCGAGCCCCTCATGCGCTTCTTCAACCGCATGGGCGACACCTTCGTGCCCGATTCCCAGGGCAGGGTGACGCTGAAC
>CADCPG010000024.1 GCA_902803255.1 uncultured Ruminococcus sp.
CTCGACGGGCTCGTGCGGGAGCCCGCCGTCCGCGGCGGGCTTTCCGGAGCCGCCGTCATATGAGCTTTTCATATCCCGCGTATCCACCGCTGTCATCTCCTCCCTTCCTGTCAGTCATTACTGCAACGCGGCCGCTCCGCGGGACATTCCGTCACACTGAGCCGGCGCGGACCTGTAACATATAATTATAATATACTTTTAACCCTTAGTCAATCCCCGCACGGAAAAAACACATGTTTTTTGTTTTCGGATAATCCCGGAAGTCATGACGGCTCCACTGCCGCGCCCGGCAGACGGCATATTTTTTTCGCAGCGGGACGTTTTTTTGATTTTGGGGTTGTTTTTATTAAATAATTCGGATATAATATAATAGACGAAAAAGTAGTCCCCCTGCTTTGGATCGTACGGGGGGGCGGATACAGGAAAAATCGGAGACTGAGTCATGAAAAAAGACATTCCTCAGAAAAAGAACGAAAATCACGAGTCCTCCGGCGGCACCAGGACGTTCCCGATCACTTCGGAACGCTATGCCTCGATCCGGAACATGCTCCAGACGGTCTATTCCGCCCTGGAGGAAAAAGGCTACGACCCCGTCAGCCAGATCGTCGGCTATATCCTGTCGGAAGATCCGGCATATATCACAAGTTTTATGAACGCACGCGGCCTGATCACGAAGTACGACCGCGATGAACTGCTCGAAGCGCTGGTACACTTCTACTTCTGGGCCAACCGTGAAAGCTGAAACGCTCGTCGCTCTGGGCAGTTTCGACGGCGTACACAGCGGTCACAGGGACCTGATAGCAAGAACGGTATCCGAAGCGGAAAAGCGCGGCCTCATACCGGCCGCGGCTGTCTTCACGCTTCCTCCGGCGCGGTTCGGCACGCGTGACTTCGAGGGGATCCTCATGGAGCCGGCCGAAAAAAAGGAGATGCTTCGCTCGCTCGGGATCAGGGAGATCCTCCCGCTCGACTTCGCCGCAGTCCGCGACATAGAAGCGGACGTTTTCGTGAAGGAATTCCTGATCGGAAAGCTCCGCGCCGCCGGAACAGTCTGCGGCGCCGACTTCACCTTCGGGAAGGACAGAGCCGGGAACGCGGAGTCGCTGAAGGGATACTTCGGTGACGCCGCGGTCGTCATCGACCGCACGAGGCACCGCTCCGGCGACGTCTCGTCGAGCAGGATAAGAAAGCTCCTGCTCTCGGGCGACGTCCTTGAGGCGTCGCGCCTGCTGCTCCGTCCGTACGCTCTCTCGGGACGCGTGATATCGGGCAGGGGCGACGGCAGCCGCTTCGGCTTTCCCACGCTCAACATCGCACCTCCGCGCAGGCTGGTCTGCCCGGCGAGGGGCGTATACATCACACTGACCGAGCTTGCCGGCGTGACGCAGCCTCTTCCGTCGGTGACCGACATAGGATACGCACCGACGCTCGACGACAGCGGAAAGCTGCGTATCGAGTCGCACATCATCGACTCGCTCTGCCCCCCGGACGCCGGAAGGCTCCCGCCTCCTGGAGAAGACTTCGACGGCGTCATACGCATCTCGTTCCTCGACCGTCTTCGCGACGAAATGAAATTCTCCTCGCCCGCAATGCTTGCGCGGCGGATATCGGCCGACTCCGGCATCGCTGCTGCATATTTCGGCCTCCGCGGCACGCCTCACGCGCCGGGAGCGGCAGAATGAATCACATGAAAGACAGAAATCAAGACCGGCGGGGGAATATCCTCCGCCGCATATCCGGGGCGGTCCGCGGCAGAGCCGCCGCGCTGTCGGCGGCGGCTCTCTTCTTTGCCCTTGTCCTGCTTCAGATGCCGGCGTCAGCCGCGGCGCCGTCGCTCGACAAGCTTCCCCTTTCCAAGGCGGAAGCCGTATATATCTACAACACCGACAACGACAGGGTGCTGACCCAGAAAAACGCCGAGAAGCGGATCTATCCCGCCTCGACCGTCAAGATCATGACCGGACTCATCTGCTGCGAGTTCTTCTCGGGCAGGCTCGACGAGAGGATCACGGTCACAGACAAGATGCTGTCGGTCGTCGACGGCCGCCACATGGGCCTGAAGGCGGGTGACCGCCCGACCGTCAGAGACCTGCTCTATCTCGGATTCTGCGGCTGCTTCAACGACGCCATAGCCGTGATGGAGTTCACCCTCTCGGGCTCCGACGCCTCGTTCGTCGCGCTTATGAACGCCCGCGCCGCCGAGATCGGCATGACCGACACCTTCTACACCAACGCGACAGGCGTGCACAACGACAACATGTACACGACGGCGCGCGACACCGCTCTTCTTGCCGTCGAAGCCATGAAGTCCGGGCTCTACATGACGGTCACGTCGGCGGTGTCATACACCACCGAAGGCATATCCAAGCCCTTCTCTTTCGATAACTACAACAGGCTCATCGCGTCAGGCGGCTACCGCAACAGCCTCTGCCGCGGAATGAACGCCGGAAACACGCCGAACGCCGGATACGCCGCCGTGACGGCGGCCGAAAAAAACGGGCTGACCGTCGTCAGCGTCGTGATGGGCGCTCAGACCGACGACTACAACAACAATTACTCGTACATACTCACGACGGGGCTGCTCGAGTGGGCGTTCGCCTCATTCGGGAACGTCGACGTATTCAGCACGTCGAGCGTCATATGCGAGGTCCCGGTCGACCTTGCCCTCGACACAAAGACTGTGATCGCCGTACCCGAGCGGAGCGTATCCTACTTCCTTCCCCTTTCGGTCAAGATCTCGCCGCGCGCCGAGAACGACGCCGGTCAGGGCGGAGTCCGGGGGGGCGAAACAGGAAACGCCGAGACGGAAGAATACGACATCACATACAGGTACAGACTCACCTGCGACAGCCTCGACGCCCCCGTCCCGGCCGGGACGCGCGTCGGATTCCTCACGGTATACTACCTCGGCGCACAGATCGACAGCGTTCCTCTCGTGACCAAGAGCCCCGTGTCTAAGAGCGAGCTGCTCTATGTCTTCGACAGGGTGAGGGAGTTCACGAAGAGCGACTTCTTCATCGGCATGCTCATTACCGCCGCGGGAGCGACGGTCATATACATCGTCGCCTCCGCGGTGATACGCGGCAGCCGTCCCGGAAACGGGAAAAAGAGACCGCGGAGGAACCCATCAAGAAAGAACGGGGGCGACCGTCTGGGCGGCGGCACGCCCGGCAGGCGCTGATCCGCCCTTACGATGTGGGAATGACATGTATTTTTCCGCCCGGGAGGCCCTCCCGCGCCATCTGAGGGGCGGGCAGGAAAAAAAACATTGACAAAAAGGCCTTATATCAGTATAATTACTATGTTTATAACTTATCATTCCGCAGACGGAAACTAATGAAAGGACAATAAGGAAGAACATGTTCGAACAATTCAAGGAAATGCTTGTCGACGAACTGCAGGTCGACCCCGAGAAAGTGACTATGGAAGCAGAGCTGTCAAACGATCTCGGCATAAACTCGATAGAACTTGCGGAACTCGTCATGCACTGCGAGGAGACATTTGATATCGATATACAGGACGATGACATCCGCAACTTCGTCACCGTCGGCGATGTCGTCAATTATCTCGAGGGGCTGAAGAAATAAGGTCCCGCAGCCGACTGACACCGTCACAAACAAACCCGGCTGTCGCTTAGGCGGCAGCCGTTTTTTAAAAAATGGACACACCACAGCAGCAAAAAAACGGCACGCCGCTCTTCTTCGGCGGCATTGTTTCGGTCTCCGCCCTGATAAAAGCGGAAGATGCCGGGACCGCCAGAAGAAGGATACTGCGGGTACTCATCGAAGAGAGCCGCTTCACTTCGGAGCGCCGCCGGGTCGCCTTCCTGCGTGCGGCATCCGAAAGACTCGGCTTCCGGGTCGAGAGGATAACGGCGGGCGAGGCGGAGGCGATCTCCGACGGCCCGACCCACGGCGGCATTTTCGCCGAGGTCACGCCGGCCGTGTATCCCGGATCACGGGCCGTGGTTCCCGGAAAAGGCGGCTTTTACGCCGTGCTCGACGGAGCCGAGGACCCCTATTCGCTCGGCCACATCATGCGCGCGCTTTACCTTTTCGGCGCATCCGGCCTCATCACCGGGAGGATGCCCGACGGCGCCGACGCCACGGTCTGCCGCGCGTCGGCCGGCATGTCCGAGCTCCTGCCGGTCTTTCTGTGCGACACCGAGGAGGCGGTGCGCCGGCTGAAGAGCGGCGGATTTCGGATCGCGGCTGCGGAGATCAGAGACTCCGAAGACGCCTCATCGGCCGATCTCTCGCTCCCGCTGGCGCTCATATGCGGCGGCGAAAAGCGGGGGATATCGTCGAAGCTGCTCTCGCTGTGCGACTTAAACGTGAGGATACCCTATTTCCGGGATTACATAGGCTCGCTTCCCTCCGAGACCGCGGTGTCGGTCCTGGCATACGAGATCATGAAGCAAAACTCCCCCGGCCCGGGAGCGAACTCACATTAGATCGGATCGGAATCTGCGATGAAAAAATTCAAACTCTTCGATATGAACCGGAACGGACCCGGCGTCTCAAAGGACGAAAAGCCGCTCAAGCCGAATCTCTGGAACCTCCCCCGCTTCTGGTTCCGTCACTTCACAAAGACGCTGAACCTGAACTTCGTCATGCTCCCGATCTGGCTCGTTCCGCTGGCTGTCGTCTATCTCTATATCACCGCTCCGTCGATGCCCTCTCAGATGAGCACCGCTTATACCAGCATATACGGCGCGTATCTGCTCCGGGGCGGCTCGCCCGCGTGGTCGTCGCTGCTCGGCGTATACGGCGCGCAGCTCAACCTCCAGACCTACGGGACCGCGAGGATATGGATAACGGTCGGCCTCGGGATACTGCTCGCGGTCATCTGGGGCTGGATAAACGTCGGAGCCACATACTGCGCAAAGGGCATGTTCACCGGCGACCCGGTGTTCATCTGGAGCGACTTCAAATACTCGATAAAGCGCAATCTCTGGCAGGGACTGGCGCTCGGGCTCATCGATTTCGTCCTGCTCGGAGTTATCGGATACGACATCTACTTCTTCTCTAGGCGCGGCGGCGGGATATACGATTTCTTCTTCTTCGCGATCTGCGCGGTGGCGATAATTTACATGTTTATGCGGTACTACATCTACCTCATGCTCGTGACATTCGACATCAAGATTCGCAAGATACTGAAAAACGCCCTGATCTTCTCGATACTGGGCATAGGGCGGAATCTCATGACCGCTCTCGCGATCGTGCTGCTGATAGGCCTCAACGTGCTTCTCGTGATAGCCTTCTGGCCGATCAACTTCTTCGTGCCGCTCATACTTCCGATCATATACCTGCTGCCGACTGTATGCCTCTTCAAGGTATACGGCGCATATCCCGTTATCGAGAAGTATATGATAAAGAACTGAGTTCCGTGACCGTAATACAGCGGCTGGCATAATGCCCGCCGCTGTATTTGTATGATGAGCCGAGTGTCAGCGGTAAGTCACCGCTAAGGGCCACTGCCTGCTCTCTGCGTCTCCGCGGCCGTCTGTCCTTTTCCGCGGCCCTTCCGGTATCAGTTTTTACCGGACTCTTTTTTTATCTCGTTTTCTATGATCTTCCGGGCTGCCGCGGGATCTCCGTCAGCCGCGTTCTCGTACGCGATGAGGGCGTAGGCCGCGTCGATCAGGTGCGCGTACTCCGGTCTGTCGTACGCCCGGCAGACGAATCCCTGTCTCGGGGAATTGATGTCCTCGCCGCTGATCTGGAAAAAACCGTGGGAGCGGCAGAGTCCCATAACTCTCTCAAGCTGGGCCGCCGTGTTCCGCGACGGCATGAAAGTGACGGCGTCGAAGCCGTATTCCGACAGCACGTCGAAGAGCAGGTCGAGATAACCGTCCTCGAACTTCTGCGCCTTCTTGTCGCCGGTCACCGAATCCCCGACATCGCCGAGATAGGCATAAGCCGTGATCGCTCCGCACTCCTTCGCGGTCCGGATGAAGTCGCACAGCTTCGGGAGCTCATCGCCGGCCGGGATGAAGAAACTGCCGACAAGGCCGCTCTTGAGAGCGCCGAGGATATCGTATTCGTAGAACGACGGTGTCTGCCCGCCCGCCCGGATGTTGGCCTCGACCTTCGGCGTCAGTCCGATCCCGAGCCTGTCTTTCAGGAAATCGGCCGTCGCGCCGGGAGAACCGCAGACCGAAGCTATCTTCTTTGCCAGCGCGAAGCAGATGTGGCGCTCGGTGACCGTCGCCGCGGCGAGCGGCAGGATGTCCCTGTCGTAGTCGAGCGCGAGCGAAAGACCGAGAGAGGCCGTAAGGGCGTTCAGCTTTTCGGTCATGCGGCGGTTGCGTTCGCTCCTGCGCTCCCTGTAGGGCGCGAAGAATTCGTCGACAAGGCGCAGTTTCGAGTGCGGGATGCCGTGCATCGCGCAATAGGCTACCGAGACCTGGTCTGGGTTGTTGAGCCTCCTCCCCTCGAGCGGTGTTCCCTCCATGTCGACACGGCACTCGACTCCGCAGGTGACCGGCATCGACAGCAGAGCTCCGGCCTCGATGAATTCGGCGGCGCCGCCGGCCGTGTCGTGGTCCATTATGCCGGCGGTGGCAAGGCCACTCATGTGAGCGGTGTACACCGCGTCCGCCGGGGTGTACGGAGAGAACGA
>CADCPG010000025.1 GCA_902803255.1 uncultured Ruminococcus sp.
ATTATTATATAGCGGTAGGCCGGAGAACGCGGCGAAGGATTGCCGGGAAGCGCGTCGTCGCCGCTGAACGCGGGCGAGGATGCCGGCTCGTTATGTCCCGGAAGGGACGTCTCCGGCAGCCTTTTTTCTTTTTTGCTGTTTTTTCTGCTGAACAGGCCCATTTCTCAGATATAATAGGAGAGTATCGCCAGCGCTATGGAGACGGTGAGGAAGACGAAGATCCCCGGCGCGAGGAAGAAGGTATATCCCGTCTCTCCCTTTCCGAGGGAGAGCGGACCTTTTTTGAATGATATCTTTTCACGCAGCGGGAAGATCATGAAGACTCCCGCGAGAGCCATTCCGCGGAAAACGCCCATGAGAAGGGTCTCCGCGGCGAGGCCGGTGAGCTGCGGCCCGAGAAGTTCAAGCACCTCGGCGGCCGGCATGACCGACGCACCTCCGCCCGAGAGCCACTCGGACATGATCCCGTAAGCCTGCGCCACGGCCTCCCTGTCGAGCAGGAAGGTATCGATGAGCAGCGGAAGGAGGCCGGCAAAGAGATTGACGGCGATATGGAGGATCACGGTGTATCTGAGTTTGCCGGTCTTGAGATAGACGTACCCGAAAAGCAGCCCCGCCGCGAAGGCGTAGAAAAACTGCCCTATGCTCGCGTGGAACGCGGCGAAAAGCAGCGCCGAAACGGCCGCCGCCATGCGCTCGCCGAAGGGGCGCAGCAGCTCGCAGAGAGATCTGCGGAAGAGGAGCTCCTCCGCCACCGGAGCCGCGACGAGTATCGAAAAGGCGTAAACGGCGATCCCGGCGGCGTCTCCCGGCAGTTCGACCGGGCTTCCCCCGCCGCCCGAAATACCGGCGAAGAGGCTGTCGAAGACCTGGCCGAGCGCCGTCCCTCCGTATACCAGCGCAAAGCAGACGCAGCATATGATGAACGGCCCCGCGGGCAGCTTCCCGGGCGCTGCGGCGGGATAATTCATCGTTTTTTTCCTGATAAAACCGATCGATGATGCCGCGATCGGCATTACGACTAGATAGCACGCAACGGTATTGAGCAGAAGGAGCGGCGTCCCGCCCGGCGCGAAGAGGTCAGAGCCCGCTTCTCCGGATATATAATACACGCCGTAAACTATGGCGTAGGTGAGCAGCACCGCTCCTGTCAGGACGAATCCCGCGAGGGAGAGTATCGTCCTGCGGCCGGCGGCGCCTCCCGCCGCCCCGTTCGGAGCTCCGCTGCCTGTATTGGTGTCGGGTCGGTAGTCCATCCCAGTCTTTCCTCAACTCCGGCAAGATCATGCCGGATCCTTTTTCTGTCAGTTATATGCCGGGCCGCGAGGTCTGCCGCTTCTCGACCGGCCCCGTATGCACTGCCGCAGTCCTTCGCCCTTCGCCCTTCGTCCTTCCCCCTGTTTTTTCCGGCGCGTCAGACCTCGTCCTTCTTCTGGAACGGCATCACGACTAGTCTCGCCAGGAAATAATTCGGCAGCGAGAAAGCCACCGTCATCAGGAGTTCCGGCAGTATGATCCGGGTGAAGGCGGTGAAAAGGTTCATCCCCTGTTCGGTGACGACTATCACGAGCAGCGAGAGCATAGCCCGGGCAACCGACCCGAGCGATATGTAGATGAGCCAGGAGAGCAGATTCTTCTTGAAGTTCACCCTGGCGAAAATGCCGAGAAAATAGCCCGTGAGCATGTAGAAAACAGGCAGCGGCGCGGTCCCCGCCCCGCCGAGCGCCACCGCGAGCAGTCCCGCCGCCGTCCCGCAGACCGCGCCGGTCCTTTCGCCGTCGAAGAGCGCGATCCCGATGACGGCCGAGAGCAGAAGGTCGGGGGACGCCGGAAATATGCTGACCGCGGGAAAAAACGACGTCTGGACGGTCGCACTGCCGAATAGCAGCAGTCCGAACAGAATGATCTTTCCGAGGGTCCGCTTCGAAAAGAACCGCTCGCGCGGCTGTTCCTTGAATTCCATGGCCCTATTCGGAATACAGCTTGTATTCGGTGATGATCATGACGCGCGAGATATCTTCGGTATCGGCGTACGGGCGTATCACCGCGGTGAAGGTGCGCGTATTTTCGTCGGGCTCGACCGACACGACCTCGCCGATAGCCAGCCCTCTCGGATATACGCTCCCGATGCCCGAGCTGAGTATTCTGTCGCCGGCGCGCATGTCGGCGTCGCTGTCGATATAGACCATGCGGCAGAGGCCGTCGTAGCGGAGTATGTAGTTGCCCTCGACGACGCCCAGAGCCCCCGAACGCTCGTCGTAAGCGCCGATCGACGACGCGGTCTCGATGAGCGATACCGCCCTGCACCAGGTCGGTCCGACTTCGGTGACGCAGCCGACGAGGCCGTCGGGCGTGATGACGGGCATATCCTTCCCGATGCCGTGAAAGCTGCCCTTTGAAAGGGTGAAAACGGTGCGGTAGTTCGTCGACTCCCTCCCGATGACGGACGCGTCCTCAAAGCTGAACTCGCTGTGCTCGGCCTTGATGCCCAGGTATGAGCGGATGAATTCGTTCTCCTCCCTGACAAGTTCGGCGTCGTATATCTTTCCCTTGTTCTCCTCGAGCTCGCGCCGGAGTTCGGCGTTTTCCTCTCTCAGGTCCTTCATCGTGCGGAAATAGACGACGTATCCGTTGACGCCCTCTCCGACCTTCGTGAAAGCCCACTGAAACGGGGTGGCGATCAGCTGGAGCGTCGACTTGACGTAGTCGCCCTGCCCCATCGCGAAGAGGACGGCGGGGACTATCGATATCAGCAGCGCGACGCTCAGCGTCACGAGAAAGAACCTGCCGGTTATGAACTTCTTGAATCCGTTCACACAGATCCCCGCCTTTCCTTTTTGCCTCCCGCGGTATCTCCCGCGCCGGGCTTACCTTGCCCTGAATTCCACCGGGTAGTCCGAGCTCCCCTCGATTATCCTGCCGAGTCCGCGGACTACGCTCTCGAGCGGCTGTTTTGCCACGGTCACCCTCACTCCGGTGTTCTCGCTTATCAGCCTGGGCAGCCCTCCGAGCAGCGCGCCGCCGCCGGACAGCATGATCCCGTAGCTCAGAATATCGGCGGACAGCTCGGGCGGAGTGCCGGCGAGCGTCCTGCGGATCACTTCGAGTATCTGCTTCACGGGGAGATCGAGTGCCTCCCTGATCTGGGCCGAGCTGACCGAAATGCTCGCGGCAAGCCCCGAGCGGAGGTTGCTGCCCCTGATCTCGATCTCGCCGATGTCGGTCGACGGATGCACCGAGCCGATCTTCTTCTTGAGCTCTTCAGCCGTTGATCTGCCTATGAGCACCTGATGTTCGTCCCTCATATACTGGACGATGGCATCGTCTAGCTGGTTCCCGGCCACCCTCGTGGACGAGCTGACGACGATCCCGTTGAGGCTGAGCACGGCAACCTCCGTGGTCCCTCCGCCTATGTCGACTATCATCGAGCCGCGCGGGCCGTTGATGCGCAGGCCGGAGCCTATCGCCGCCGCTATCGGTTCAGACACCAGCGCGACGTCCTTCGCTCCCGCCTCGTAAGTCGCGTCCTCGACAGCCCTGCGTTCGACCTCGGTGACTCCGTACGGTATGCATATCACGACGACGGGTCTGGATATGATCCCGCTCGCGCGGATCTTCGAGAAGAAGAAATTGAGCATCCTCGCGGTTATGTCAAAGTCGGCTATGACGCCGTCCTTGAGCGGGAACTGGGCCTCTATGCCTCCCGGCGTCTTGCCAAGCATGCGCTTGGCATCCTCCCCGACCGCCAGGACCCTTCTGCGCTGCCTGTCGATGGCGACGACCGAGGGCTCCCTCAGGATTATATCCTTTCCCTTCATGTAGATCAGGGTGTTCGCGGTCCCGAGATCTATTCCTAACTGTTTTGACATTGATTGACCATCCGATAACGAAAATCAGTTGAAATCGCGCAGCCCGGTCCCGAACTCCGAACGCAGAAGGGTGTCGAGAGCGCAGACCGGGAGCCCCATAACGTTGAAATAATCGCCACGTATGCCGGAGACGAAGATAGAAAATGCGCCCTGTATGGCGTACGCGCCGGCCTTGTCGGAGACGTTCTCATGCCTGAGATACCACTCGATGTCGTCATCCGTCAGTTTCCTGACCGTGACGTATGTGGCCTCGGAGAGCCCGGCGGACTTGCCTCCGCGGATCACGCAGATCCCGGTGAGCACCCTGTGTGTACGCCCCGACATCGCACGGAGCATACGCGCGGCGTCGGCCCTGTCCGACGGCTTTCCGAATATCACGCCGTCCAGATCGACGACGGTATCCGCTCCGAGTATGTAATCGGCATCTCCCGCGGCTCTTCCCGCGGCCGCCGCCTTCCTGCCGGCAAGCAGCACCACGGCGTCGGCGGGAGCGGTGCCGGCCGGCAGCGACTCGTCGGCGCCCGCGGGCGCAACGGTGAACGACGCCCCGGCGAGCGTCAGTATCTCGCGCCTGCGCGGCGAGCCCGACGCCAGTATGAGTTTTCCGCCTGACATACTCAGCCGATCCCGGTCGAACCGAATCCGCCGGCGCCCCTTCCGGTCTGCCCGAGATCCTCCGACGCTATGAACTCGGCCTGCATGACGGGCATGAACATGAGCTGGGCGATCCTGTCGCCGTCGCGGACGGTGAATGCCTCGTCAGACGTGTTGAATAGCGCCACCTTTATCTCGCCGCGGTAGTCGGAATCGACGACCCCTATCCCGTTGGCGAGACAGATTCCCTTCTTGACCGACAGCCCGCTACGCGCGGCGATCACCGCGACAGCCGGGACTTCGGGGTCGGGCTCGATGTAAAGGCCGGTGGGTATGAGCGCTCTCTCGCCCGGAAAGACGACGGTCTCTCCGCCCTCGAGCGCCGCCCTGAGGTCGACCGCGGCCGATCCTTCGGTGGCGTATTCCGGGACCTGTGCCCCTCTCCCGGTCTTTATCCTTACTTTGATCTTCACTTTTTTCACCTCTGAATGCGCCGGACGCATAGTTACCACAGTAGTTTATTAATATATGATACCACAAAACGGCAAAACATGCAACAGTGAATTTATAATATGCCGCTCGGCCGCCCCGCGGGTCTTCCGCCGGGATCGGATCCCAACTTCCGGAGTTTTGGAGGAAAAGAGGGGACACCTGTTGATTTCGGGCCGGATATGTGATAGAATTATTGCGGAAAGCACTAATGCCTGACGGGAGGAGGAGCATGAGCCGGCGATGTCCGAAAAGGAAAAAATAATAACAGACGGCGCCGCGACCGCCGCGCCTGTCGTCGCAGATACGGCGGAAGACGGAAGCGTCAGGCGCAGGCGCAGGATATACGTGCTGTCGGTCGGTTTCGACCCCCTGTCGCCCGAAGAAGCGGCTGAATCGCTCTTCCTCGCCGCGTCGCGGAAGAAAGAGGGCAACGGCGGGGAGAGACTTCCCTTCACCGTCGTTACTCCCAATCCGATATCCGTAATGAAGGCGAGGAACGACCCGGAACTCGCGGACGCGCTGTCTGACGCCGACCTGTCGATCCCCGACGGCACCGGGATCGTCGGGGCCGCGAAGCGCGCCGGAACTCCGCTGCCTGCACGTGTCACCGGGATCGACACGGCCGAAGAAGTCATATCCAGGCTCGCCGTGACCGGCGGGAGCCTTTACATATACGGAGGAAAGCCCGGCCGCGCCGCCGAAGCCTCCGCGGCGCTGGCAGAGAGATACCGCGGACTGAAGATCGCGGGATACGCGGACGGGTATTCTGAACCCAGGGACGCCGCGGCCGGAAAGATAGCGGAGGCGGCTCCCGACCTGCTCGCGGTCTGCCTCGGCGTACCGGAACAGGAGATCTGGCTCGCCCGACACCGGAAGGAACTAGCCGGGACCGGCGCCGCCATTGCCGCGGGAGGGGCGGTCGACGTCTGGTCGGGACACCTGGGACGGGCGCCGGAACTCTTCCGGAGGCTCCGGATCGAGTGGCTCTGGCGGATGCTCCGTCAGCCGTCGAGGCTCCGCGGACTGCCCGCGATGGCGGAGTTCCGGCTGCTGACCCGGCGCGTGCGGCCGCGCAGGAAAGGCGAATGAACGCGCGCCGTCTGTTTTTTCGTTTTTTCCCCGAAAAGACTTGTAATACCGGCGAAAATATAGTATAATATATAATGGTTTTTCGCGGGGCCGTCCCGCGGAGGCACAGGTTTGAACATAAAAATTTTATATATGGAGGACATTTCAAATGTCAGTAAAAGTAGCCATTAACGGTTTCGGAAGAATCGGCCGTCTGGCCTTCCGTCAGATGTTCGGCGCCAGAGGATACTCCGTCGTCGCCATCAACGACCTCACCAGCCCCAAGATGCTCGCCCATCTTCTCAAGTACGATTCGGCACAGGGAAGATACGACCACGACATCTCGGCTGACGACGAAGCCGGAACGATCACAGTCGACGGCAAGACCATCCGCATCTACTCCGAGAAGGATGCCGCCAACTGCCCCTGGAAGAAGCTGAAAGTCGACGTCGTGCTCGAGTGCACCGGCTTCTACACCAGCAAGGAAAAATCGATGGCCCACATCAAGGCCGGCGCCAAGAAGGTCGTC
>CADCPG010000026.1 GCA_902803255.1 uncultured Ruminococcus sp.
GACCGCGGTCCTCTCACCGACTCGGTCCTCTCGTCCGCGGTCTCAAGATACACCGGCATGCGCTTTTCCCAGAGCGAGGCCACGTCCGCCGCGCTGCGCGCCAGCGGACGGTCTTCGGTCGGGAGGAGCATTTTCAGAGGCCGGTCGAGCAGGTAGATCTTTCCGCCCGACTTCAGTCTGCGGACGTTTTCCCGCCTCAGCACGGCTCCTCCGCCCGTCGCGATCACGGCACCGTTCTCGTTTGCCGAGATCCTCGCGATCACGGCCGACTCCGCGTCGCGGAAAAACTCCTCGCCCGACTCGGCGAAGATCCGCGGTATCGGTCTGCCGTCGGTCTTTACGATCTCGTCGTCGGTATCGATGAACTTCCTCCCGGTGAGCCGGGCTATCTCTTTTCCGACCGACGTCTTTCCGCTTCCCGGCATCCCGGTCAGCACTATGTTCTCCTTGGATTCCGCGATTTTCGCGAATACGGACTCTGTGAGCCCGCCGTCCGCCTCCTTCCCGAAGAAGAGCGCACATGCTGCTACCGCCTGAGACACGAGCATGTACAGTCCGCCTCTCGCGGGAAGCCCCAGCTCCTCCGCCCGCATGACGAATCTCGTACGAAGCGGGTGGTATACCGCGTCGGCGGCCCCCCGCAGGGCGGGGAAGAGCGCGGGATCGGTCGCCATGCCCTCGTCGTCGGGGAACATCCCGGCGGGAGTGGTGTTGATTATGAATGAGGCGTCGCGGTGCAGTTCCGCCGCCTCCGCGTAGGTCGCCGCCCCGTCTTTTCCGGTCCTGCTGAGCTTTACCGTCACACCGGCCCCGAGTTCGGCCGCGGCGGCCTCTGCGGTCTTTGACGTCCCTCCGGTGCCCGCGACGAGCACTTTTCCCGAGAGACCGCGACCGCCGGTCACGCGCATGATGAGCGACTTCAGTCCGTCGCAGTCGGTGTTGTAGCCGTACAGTTTTCCCCAGCGGTTCACGACGGTATTGACCGCGCCTATCCTCTCCGCGGCGGGGCTTATCACGTCGAGGAGGGGGATGATGTCGGTCTTGTACGGGATCGTCACGTTGATCCCCCTGAAATCACGCGCCGCGAAGAAGTCCCGGAGCTCCTCCGGTGCCACCTCACGCAGCTCGTACGGGTGATCCCCGATGAGCGCGTGTATCTCGCGCGACCAGCTGTGGCCGAGCTTTTTTCCTATGAGTCCGTATTCCATCTTCAGCCGCTCAGCGTTCCGACGGCTTCGTGGCGCGGAAGCCTGCGTACAGATCGAGCAGCGCGAGCGCGCAGCAGGCCGTGACGACGTGCGCCGCTCTGTGCACTATGCAGGGGTCGTGACGTCCTCCGACACTGATCTCGGTGTTTTCGCCGCTTTTCAGATCGACCGACCGCTGCGGCAGGGCGATCGACGGCGTGGGCTTCACCGCGCATCTGAATACCAGCGGCATGCCGTTCGTGATCCCGCCGGCGATCCCGCCCGAGCGGTTCGACGTCGTAACGACCCTCCCGTTCTCATAGCGGAAGGGGTCGTTCGCCTCGCTGCCCCTCATCGAGGCTGCCGAAAACCCCGCGCCGAACTCGATGCCCTTGACCGCGGGCACCGAAAACACGGCGTGCGCGATCATGCTCTCGCAGGAGTCGAACCAGGGCTCGCCGAGTCCGGCCGGAAGTCCGGTCACCGCGGTCTCGAGGATCCCTCCCACGCTGTCGCCGCTCTCTTTCGCCGCGGCGATCGCCTCTTTCATCTTTTCCCCGGCATCCGGATCGGCGACGGGAAAGGAAAGCCCTGCGACTCTGTCCATAACTTCGGCGGAGGGAAATTCGCCGAAAGCCCTGTCGCTGACTCCGCCGGCGGAAAGGATATGCGTCGCTATCTTCACGCCGGTCTCCGCCAGCGCGTATTCGGCGACCGCTCCGGCTGCGACGATCCCGGCCGTCACGCGGCCCGAGAAGTGTCCGCCTCCGCGGGGGTCTTCGAATCCGCCGTATTTCACGTGCGCCGTGTAGTCGGCGTGCGACGGCCGCGGGATCCCCGCGAGCGCGGCGTAGTCGGAGGATCTCGTGTCTGAGTTAGGTATGACGAACGTCAGAGGGGTCCCGCAGGTGCGTCCTTCGTACACACCGCTGACGATCCGGAAGTCGTCGGTCTCGCGCCTCGGCGTCGAGATCTGACCCGAGGGGCGCCGCAGCGCCAGCTTCCCGGCGACGTATCCGGCGTCGACGGCAAGTCCGGCGGGGAGACCGTCGATCACCGCGACGACAGCACCGCCGTGGCTCTCTCCGGCGAGAGTTAGCGTTATGAAATTTCCGAATGTGTTTCTCATCGGCTGTTTCCTCCCGGTGCCGTGTTTCCCGCCTCACTGAAATTGTCGTAAACGAGCCTGCGAAGCCCGTCGGGGCCGAGTCTCTCCTCGCGCCAGGTCCCCGGAGCGTCTGAGAAGATCACGCTGACGCGGCCGTCGCCGGCCGATTTCTTGTCGTGCGACATCGCGGCCAGCGCCGCCTCCCTGTCGAAAGCGGCCGAGGCCGGAAGTCCTGTGTTCTTCAGCGCCCTCAGAAGGCGTCCTTTCAGTTCTCCGGTGCAGACGGCCGTCATCCCCAGCGCCACGCATTCGCCGTGGTAGTATCCGAGTCCGAGGCTCTCTATCGCGTGGCCGGCGGTGTGCCCGAAATTCAGCACCCGGCGCAGGCCGTTTTCCTTTTCGTCGCGGCTCACGACGTCCGCCTTGATCCCGAGCGAGCGCTCGATTATCTCGCCGAGACGCCGCATCGGGTCACCGTTCTCGAAGACAGAGAAGAGGTCCGCGTCGAATGTGACCGACATCTTCAGCGCCTCCGCGAGCCCCTCGGCCGCGAGCCTCTTCGGCAGCGTACGGGTGAGCAGCGGATCGACGATCACCGCACGGGGCTGCTTGAACGCCCCTATCATGTTCTTTATTCCGTCGAGATTCACGCCGGTCTTTCCGCCTATCGACGAATCGACCTGCGAGAGCACAGTCGTTGGTATGTTGTAAAAGTCGGTACCGCGCATGTAAAGCGCCGCCGCAAGTCCGGCGATGTCCCCGGGTACGCCTCCGCCCACGGCGACTACCGCGTCGCGGCGTGAGAATCCCGCGTTCATCATCCTTCTGCACAGGTCGACTGCCGTCTCCGGGGTCTTCGAGCTCTCGCCGCCGGGAATGACGGCCACTGTCGCGTCGGCGCACTGTTCCGCGACCTTCTTCGCGTATTCCGCGGGGACGCCGCGGTCGGTCACGACGAGCACCTTTCTCTTCAGGTCGAACAGTTCGGACGCCGAGTCCGACAGGCCGTCTCCTATGTATACCGAGCTTTTTTCGCCCCCGAAATCGATCTCCAGTTTTTTCATCGGTCTTTTCCGTCCTCCGGTCAGACGTCCTGACGGTCCGGCAGGACGCGGTCCTTGTATATCCCGGCGATCTTCAGCCTGCCGCAGCAGACCGAAAGACCGGCGAGCAGCGCGCGTCTGTCGGCCTCGGTGAGGAGACCCTCGCATTCCACGTAAAAATAGTAGTTCCAGGGCAGTTCCTTCATCGGGCGCGAACGGAGCGCGCTCATGTTGTATCCGTGACGGCCGATTATGTTGATCGCCTCGGCGAGCGAGCCGGTCTCGTTGCGTACGGTGAACATGATGAGGAACCTGTCGTCCTGCGACGCGGTCCCGCCCGCCGCCGGAACCGGCAGTGTCCTCGTGAAGACGCCGAATTTCGTCGTGTTCGACCTGCTCTCGTTGATGCCGTGCTCGAGCACCGAAAGGCCGAAGATCCCGGCGCATTCGCGGCTGCAGATCGCGGCGAGCGACCGGTCGTTCCTCTTCGAGACCATCTCGGCTGCCGTCGCGGTGTTCTCGTACTGGATCTGGGAAAAGCCGCGGCTCTTTATGTACGACGCGCACTGGCTGAGGGCCTGCGGGTGGCTCACGACCGTCTTTATGTCACCGACCGTCGTGCCGGGCAGTCCGGCGAGATCGTGCACCACAGGGAGCTCATACACCCCTGAGATGGAGAGCGGTCCGAGAAAGAGCATGTCGATGACCTGCCCGACCTCCCCGGCGAAGCTGTTCTCGAGGGGCAGCACTGCGCAGTCGCAGGTTCCGTCCTTCACCGAATCGTAGGCCTCCCTGAAGTTTCCGAAGCCCTCGGTCCGGCCGTCGCCGAAGATCCTCGACGCCGCCGTGTGGGCGAACGCGCCGGCTGTCCCCGAATAGGCGACCTTCATGCCGCGCTGAAGCCTCGACTGGTATGCCTTCGAGATATCCATCGTTGAGCGCAGGAAGGTGACGTAGAAGTCGCGTATCACGGGGTCTTCGATCCGCTCCGCGCCCCGCGCGATGACTTCCTCCTCGCGCGATGCGTCGGTGATCGGCAGACCGTGTTCGCGCTTGTAGCGCGACACTTCCTCCACCGCGCGCATGCGCTCCGAGAAAAGATCCGCGATCCTGCTGTCGATGCGGTCTATATCCTGTCTGGCCCTGTCAAGTTCGCTTGCTGACGTTCCCATGGTGCCGTCGCCCTCCGCGGTATCCCCGGCCCCTTCGGCCCGGGAGAAAAATAATACACTATTATACTATATGTTACCCGAACATGCAAGAAAAAGTTGCACGCTGACTTTAAGAAAAATGTCCGCGGATGGGTGAAATATCCCTCCGCGGACGGTGATTCTGATGAAGCCGTGATCACATGGCGGTGTATCCGCCGTCGACCGGAAGATTCACTCCGGTGACGTAGGATGAAGCGGGAGAAGAGAGGAACACGACTGCGGTGTCGAGTTCGCCCTCGTTCCCGTATCTCTCTTCGGGGATCATCGTGCGGGCGTTCTGCTGGAAGAACTCGCTGTTGAGAGTGTCGCGGGTGAGATCGGTGTAGAAATAGCCGGGGCAGATCGAGTTGACCGTGATCCCGTGCCTGCCCCATTCGGCGGCGAGCGCGCGGGTGAGGTTCACGACTCCTCCCTTTGCGGCGTGGTAGGGAGCCGAACCGGCTATCTTGTTGCCGACGAGGCCGTACATCGAAGCGATGTTTATGATCCTGCCGTACCCGGCGGGGATCATGGCCTTCTTGGCGACGGCTCTGGCTACTCTGAACGAACCGAACAGGTCGACGTCCATCTCCCATGAGAACTGGTCGTCGGTGATGTCTTCGGCGGGAGCGACGGCTCCGGTGCCGGCGTTGTTCACCAGGATGTCGATGCGTCCGAAACGCGCGAGTGCGGCATCGACGGCAGCTTCGACGGCGGCGGTGTCGGTGATGTCGCATTTCACGGCGAGAGTCTCGACGCCGTATTCGGCGGATATCTCGGCGGCGACTTCTTCTATCCTGTTCTGGCGTCTCGCCAGAGCGACGATCTTCGCGCCCTGGTTGGCAAGCGCCTTTGCCATCTGTACTCCCAGTCCCGTGGAGCATCCGGTAACGATCGCGACCTGTCCTGTCAGGTCAAAATAGTTTTTCATGAGGTCTTCTCCTGTGTGTTTTGTGTTTGCGGGAGCCGTTCACGGCGGCGGAGCCGTCAGCCGGACCGCTTCGGTAAAAAACTACACAATTATACCCCCTGCCGCCGGTTTTGTCAATATAAAAAGCTCCGCGGCGCGAAAACACCGCGGAAGATAAAAAATGCGTCTCCGGCCGGCCGGGGCTCAGTGCGAGGTGCCGCCCGTCTTCCCATCCGTCTTAACACCGCCGGTGCCGCGCAGCA
>CADCPG010000027.1 GCA_902803255.1 uncultured Ruminococcus sp.
ACCGGTAATATGCTGAAGCTCATCGCGATCGTCGCGATGACCGTCGATCACCTGACATGGGCTCTCTTTCCGGGAACTCAGGCGGTGTGGTACGTCGTTGCCCTGCATATCATCGGCCGGCTGACGGCACCCATAATGTGGTTCTTCATCGCCGAGGGCTGCCACTACACTCACGACAGAAAGAAATACGCCGTAAGGCTCTTCATATTCGCCGTCATCTCGCATTTCGCGTACGATTTCGCCTTCGGGATACCATTTCTTCCCCTCTCCACCGGCGTATTCAATCAGACGAGCGTCATGTGGTCGCTCGCCTGGGCGGCCGTGCTGATCTTCATCTGCCGGCGCGACGGCATCCCGCAGTGGGGAAAGATACTGGCGACGGTCCTGATCTGCGTTATATCGTTCCCGTCGGACTGGTCGAGCATCGCGGTGATGTGCCCCCTCTTCCTGTACGCGCACAGGGGGAATTTCAAGCGCCAGGCCGCCGACATCGTCATCTGGACCTTCATATACGCGGCAGTGTATTTCATATTTCTCGACAAACTCTACGGGGCGCTGCAGATGTTCACCTTCCTGTCGCTCCCTGTCCTCGCGGCATATAACGGGGAGCGCGGGAAACTGACCGGAATGAAGTGGTTCTACTACATATACTACCCCGCCCACCTCGTCGTCATCGGGATCGTACGGATCGCGCTTCACGGGGATATCCCGATAATCTTCTGACGGGCGGAAAGCGGAAACAGATACGTTCCGCCGTGCTGAAAACAACGTTACGTATACACAAACACAACTCGCCGCATAAGTTCCCCGCGCAGCGGACGTACGCAGCGGCGGAAGAAAGCCGGAGCCGGAACACACCGGATAACGGCGGCAAAGACAGGAGATGGCTATATGGCAGAAGTTTTACTCGAAACACGCGGGCTGTCGAAGCATTACCGCAGCACCGCGGCAAACGACGCGATCAGCATAAAGATCGAGCGGGGCGAGATCGTCGGATTCATCGGGCAGAACGGGAGCGGCAAGACCACGCTCATACGGCTGCTGACGGGACTCGCAAAGCCGACGTCCGGCACCTTTTCGATGTCCGACAGCGAAGGGCGCACGAGGATCGGGGCGGTCGTCGAGGCCCCCGGACTCTTCAAGTGGATGACGGGCAGCGAAAACCTGCGCTACCAGGCGCTGATGTGCGGGCGTGAAAAGGCCGACATAAACGAGATGCTGACACAGGTCGGCCTCGATCCCGGCGACCGGAAAAAGGTAAAGAACTACTCGCTCGGCATGCGCCAGCGGCTGGCGATAGCCGTCGCTCTGATATCCGACCCGGATTTCCTGATCCTCGACGAACCGACGAACGGCCTCGACCCCCAGGGGATCGTCGACCTGCGCGTGTTCCTCCGGAAACTGGCTGCCGAACGCGGTGTGACGCTGCTGATATCGTCGCACATACTGTCGGAGCTTTCGCAGCTCGCGACGCGGTTTCTGATCATCGACCGCGGAAGGATCGTCGAATCTCTTACGCGCGAAGAGCTTCAGGCAAAGGAAACGCGCCACATCTCGTTCGCCTGCGCGGCCGACCCCTCCGCGGCGCTCGAACGTCTCGCCGCCGCAGGATGCATCGCCGGTCATACATATGAGAACGGGCTCTACGTCCTGCGCGGCCCTTCGGATTACCCGAAGATCCTCCGCGAGCTCTCGGAACTTCCGGTGACCTGGCTGGGGGCCGGCGAGGAGACGCTCGAGTCATATTTCGTAAAGCTTGTGGGAGGCGCGGAATGAAAGACCTGTTAAAAGCCGACTTTTACTGCCTCTCCAGATGGAGGACGGCATACATCATGCTCATCGCCGCCGCGGCTTCGGGGATATTCATCCCGATGCTGCTTCTCGGCGTCATAAAAGCCGCCGAAGCTATGCTGTCGCAGGCGGACAGCCTGAACATCCCCGGTATGGAGGGCATGTATCCGATGATCACCGGCGCGCTCGAGAACCTGAACGCCGACACCGTCTTCGTACAGCTCTCTCCCCTCTCCGAAAGCTTCGGACTCGCGATCACGGCTGCCGCCGCGTTCTATATCGCGCAGCAGTTCTCGGGCGGGATCATACGCAACAAGATCATCGACGGCAAAAAGAGGACCCTCATATATCTCTCGCTCCAGGCGGGAGCCTCGGTCTTCTCGGTCGCCGGTATGGCCGTGACGCTGCTCGCGACGCTCGCCGGCTGCCGGCTGTTCTTCGGCGAATTCACATATGCCTTCGGGGACATCGCGTATATCTTCGGCGTCAGCGCCGGAGTGTATCTCGCGTATTCCGGCATCGCGGCCGCCGCGGCGTTCATCACTCAGTCTTCGGTGATCTCGGTAATAATCTCGATCGTCATGCCGGTCGCCGTCTATTCGGTGATCTCGATGCTCGCGGGCATGATGCTCTCGGTCCCCGATTCGCTGTTCAATATCCTGGCCGTATCCCCGACGATGCAGTCGCTGCTCGTCGGAGGGATAAGGACTCCGGGCTTCCTGCTTTGCAGCATCGGCTTCGACGTCATGTGGCTCGCCGTTTCCGTCCTTATCGGCTGCACTGTCTTCACCCGCAAAGACGTGAAATGACCCGCGGCGGCGGTACGGCGGTCATTCACTGACATACAGGGCCGGCCCGTCGCCGGGCCGCCTCACACAGCCCGCAAAGGAGGCTTCCATGGAAACCAAAGTGATCTTCAGATACCCGCTCGGGAATCCGAAACGCAAATACAGACAGGACAGGCTCATCATATCCACCTTCAACGCAAACATGTCGAACCTGCGGCGGGGGCTCGAGCACTGCCGGGAACTCGGATTCAACACCGTCGAGTTCGCCTGGGTAAAGCCCGATGACTCGCTGCGCTGCATAACCGCGTGCGAGGAAGTCGGGATCGACGGCATCTTCCAGAACTGGGACGTCTACGGCGGATTCCAGGAGACGAGGGGCGGAGCCCCGATCGACGGGGAAAAGCTCGCAGCGTATGTCGGATTCACGCGGAAATTCCGTCATTTCGCCGGATACTACGTCTGGGACGAGCCGCTGTCGACCGAAAAGATCCGCGACGCCGCGTCACAGGTGGCGGCGATCGAGAACGCCGACCCCGGGAGGCTTCCCTTCACCGTCGCGATCCCCAGCTACAACCGGTCCAAGACCTGGAAGAACGGGCTGTTCGAAGGATATCTGAGAGAATACACCGAGACGATATCGCCGGCGGTGCTGTCGCTCGACTTCTACCCCTTCTGGAACAAAAAGGAGGTCACTCCCGAGGCACAGCTCGACGGAAGCGAGCTCTTCCTCGACATCGGCCTTTTGCGTGAACTCTCACTGGAACACGGCATACCGATGTGGTTCTACTTCCAGACGCAGGACGACCCCGGAAAATACATATACAGGAAGCTCACCCCCGCTCAGGTGCGAGTACAGCAGTACAACGCCCTGATGTACGGGGCCGTCGGACTGCAGAATTACAACGTCTACAACGGAGCGCTGACGTCAGACGGCAGCCGCGGTCCTCTCTTCTTCTCAACGAAGGAGCTCAACAGCCGCTCGTACCAGCTCGGAAAGACGCTGACCGCCCTCCGAAGCGAAGCCGTCTTCCATTCGCCCGAACTCCTGCGCGGACGGGCCGAATTCGACCGTTTCCGCCGGCCGCTGTCGGACAGCGGGATCCTGGCGGACGGCGAGCTCCCCTTCAGGATCTCGGCAGGAGAATTCTCAGACTCCGAAGGCAACAGATATCTGTTCGTCCTCAACCGCGACTACGAACTCGCCGCCGGCTTCGGGCTGGCTCTGAAGAAGAACTTCAGAGTTTACGAGGTAAGTAAAGAGGACGGCATGCAGCGCGTGCTGAACGACGGCACGGACATGCTGCGGCTCTCGCTTCAGCCGGGCGACGCCGTGCTGCTGCGCTTCCAGGACGCCGCGGAACAGCCGTTCCTCATCGATTACGTGCTGAAAAAATGACCCGCCGCCCGCCGGGGCGAAAAACTTCACGGAAAGCGGAAGGCAAACCAAAGAATGACTGCGCTATATATCATCGCCGCGGCTCTGACTCTGTTCGTCATCGTCCCCGGGATAATAACGGCCGTACTGTACGAGAGATTCTTTTCAAAGAGATTCGTCACTCCGGAATACCGCGCCCTCGATCCCGCGGAATACCCGCGGCTGCGGATGGCCCCGCATGAGTTCCGCTCTGCCGGGGGCGATCTGCTGAAGGCTTGCTACTTCACCGCGGAGGGCGTCGAACCGGCAGCGACGGTCGTGATGTCGCACGGCTTCGGCGGCGGAGGATACAACTGCTATCTCGATGTCATCGAGTACTTCGCCGGGGCCGGCTTTGCCGTATTCGCCTTCGACGGCACAGGAAACGACGGGAGCGAAGGCAGGGGAGTGGGCGGACTGCCCCAGGGGCTGTCGGACCTCGACAGGGCGATCGGCTATGTCGAGAGCGCCGGCGGTATACCGAAGCTTCCCGTAGTGGTGTGGGGCCACAGCTGGGGCGGATACTGCGCGGCGGCGGTCTTAAGATTCCGTCCCGAAGTCAGAGCCGCGGCGTCATTCGCGGGATTCGACAGGACTTCCGACCTGATAAGGGCGAAGGGCGAGGGCATCATCGGCAGGTGGATCAGCGTCATCATGCCTTATGTCAAGGTATACGAAAAACTGAAATACGGAAAATACGGCGGAGTGACCGTCTCGGACGTGCTGACGTCGGTAAAAACGCCGGTGTTCTTCGCCCATGGCGAGAAGGACACCGTGATCCCGGCCGGATACGGCTACAGTCTGTGGGAGAAGAAGTTCGGCGGCGACCCGAGGTTCACCTTCGTCATGCGCGAAGGCTACGCGCACAACAACATATACTACTCAGAACACGCGCTCGCGTACGTCAACGACTACAACGCGGAATTCGACAGGTGGACCCGGAGACTCGACTACAACGCGGAGGCGAAGGAGAACGCCGGGAGATTCGCGAAGGACAGGTCGGAATAC